>CAYNUV010000057.1:0-10779 GCA_964400245.1 uncultured Ignavibacteriaceae bacterium | reverse complement strand
TGGAACCAGATTACTCCTGAAAATGCCGGTAAGTGGATCTCAGTTGAGCCGGAACGTGATGTTTATAAATGGGATCATCTGGATAGTATTTACAATTTTGCTGTTGAAAAAAAAATACCCTATAAACATCATACATTAATCTGGGGGCAACAACAACCCTGGAATTGGTTAAAAGAACTCGATTCAGTATCACAAGCAGAAGAAGTTGAAGAGTGGATAAAATTAATTGCTGAAAGGTATCCTGAAGTTGATTTTATGGATGTTGTGAATGAACCTCTTCATGCTCCACCTCAATATAAAAATGCTTTAGGTGATAACGGAGTAACTGGATGGGATTGGGTGATCTGGTCTTTTGAAAAAGCAAGACAATATTTTCCGTCAAAGACAAAATTGATTCTTAATGAATATCATATAATTGACAACGGGAATAATACAACAAGGCTAATTGAAATTATTAACCTGTTAAAAACAAGAGGGCTGATAGATGGTATCGGCATTCAGTGTCATTATTCTGAATTTAAGAATATATCAATAGACACTTTAAACTTTAACCTAGACAAACTTACGGCAACAGGATTACCCATTTATATTTCTGAATTCGAAGTTGATAAAGCTGATGATGATGAACAATTGACAGAATATAAGAATTATTTTCCGGTGTTCTGGGAACATCCCGGCATAAAAGGTATTACTCTTTGGGGATATGTACAAGGTACTATGTGGAAACAGTATGGATACCTTATTCGCCAGGATGGTTCTGAAAGACCCGTATTAAATTGGTTGCGGGAATATTTAAAACAATAATATTATAAAAATAATATTATAGAAAGGAGATGATTAAATATCGAACAAATTTGTTAGTTAATGGGGTAATGAGTTAAGTGTTTTATTTTTTTTAATCAAAAATCTGGAGGAGTAAATGAAAAAGTTTTCTTACGCTGGTATTTCACTTTTCATAATCTTTCTTATGTTTGCTACCATTTCACTTAAAGCACAAACTATCATACAAACATGGGATTTTGAATCGGCATTAGATAATTGGGCTGCTGGAAATGAGGGATCCTCAATTGCCTTAAGTACTGATCATGCCTACACTGGCAGCAGTTCAGTTAAGCTTGTTAAGCCTGCAACTGGTCTGGAGATTAATGTTCAGAATGATGTATATGAAAATCTTCAGCAAGGGGATGTTCTCACATTTCATATCTGGATCTCCGCAGCTGATTTAGCACTCGTTAATGGATGTCAGATATTTTGGCAAACAACAGATTCATGGAACTGGAATTCTCAATGGACCAACGGATCATCTTTAACGGGCGATGGCTGGAGTACAGTAGAACATACTTTACCTGCAATTGCACTTCCGTTACAAAGAATTGGTTTTCAATTATTATTGCAAACAGGGAATGAAGCACAAACTCCGTCTCTTTATGTAGATGGTATTACAGTTACCCGGGTAATTGTTCCTGTAGAACTCGTTTCCTTCACAGCAAATGTTATTGGAAATAAAATCACTTTATCCTGGAAGACAGCAACAGAATTAAACAATGCAGGATTTGAAATCCAGAGAAGTAATGATAATCAAAACTTTGTATCAGTAGGTTATGTTAGAGGTAAAGGAACCACTACTGAGATACAGAATTATTCTTATGAAGATAATATTATTAATAGTGGAAGTTTTTATTACAGATTGAAGCAAGTTGATTTTAATGGTTCATTTGAATATTCTGATGTGGTTGAAGCTGCTACATTACCTACTGATTTTAGCCTATCTCAGAATTATCCAAATCCATTTAACCCGTCAACAACAATTTCTTTCAATCTGCCTGAAAAAAGAGATATTCATCTTATATTGACCGATGTTTTAGGAAATGTTGTTGAGGAAATAGCAGGCGGGAACTATGAAGCTGGATATCATAAAGTTGAATTGAATGCTTCACATCTGGTATCGGGTGTTTATTTCTATAGACTGGAAGCTGGAAATTTTCTTGATACCAAAAAATTAATTCTTATGAAATAGGAATAAATTAAATAGAGGACTTGTGTAAGATTGAAATTATATCTTAAGCAAGTCTTCTTTTATTTTAACTAAATTCTGAATAGGTGGAAAATGAAAAGACGTGAATTTTTTAGATATACTGCTGCCGTTGCAGGTGCTATTACTTTCTCTCCATTCGAGAAAATTTTTGCCCAGGAAGTAAAAAAGAAATATGCTAATGATATTGTAACACTTGGTAAAACGGGTATAAAAGTATCCAGGCTTGCAATGGGAACAGGTACTCATGGTTTTAATCATCGTTCAAATCAAACAGACGACCTTGGTATTAAAGGACTTGCTGATCTTCTTAATGCTGCTTACGAGGAGGGAATTAATTTTTGGGATTCTGCAGATCAATACGGTACACATCCACATATGAAAGAAGCTCTCAAATATGTTCCAAGAGAAAAAGTGGTTATCCTTTCCAAAACACATGCTACAACTGCTGAAGAAATGAAAAAAGATTTAGATCGTTTCCGTAAAGAAATTGGTACAGATTTCATTGATATAATTCTGCTTCACTTAATGACAGATCCTGATTGGCCATCTGAAAAACAAGGGGCAATGGAAGTACTTAGTAAAGCAAGGAAAGATGGAATAATTCGTGCTCATGGTGTTTCATGCCATACGCTTGGTGCATTACAGGCTGCTGCTGATTCAGATTGGGTTCAGATTGATCTTGCTAGAATTAATCCTTTTGGTGCTGCAATGGATTCTAACGTTTCCACTATTGAAAAAATTCTTCAGAGAATGCACAAAGATGGTAAAGGAATAATTGGAATGAAAATATTTGGAGGCGGGCAACTTGTTACTAAGATTGATGAATGCCTTAGATATGTTTTAAATCTTGATTTTGTAGATGCATTTACAATTGGACAGGAAAATAAAAGCGAGATGTATGATCTTATCAAACGTATTCCGGAAGCAAGTGTTTAAGAGAAATGGATTCCTTCATATAGCCTCTATTTCTTTTTCCCTTTTTGTTATCTTAATTATTGGTTTATACCAGTTCGCAGCCGGAGCTCAAAATAAATCTGATACAGAAGGGGTTTTAAAAAAAATAGCTGATGCTGTTCTTGAAGATGCTTCGTTTCAATTGATAGATCAAGTAAGTGAACAAATTTACTTATCTGTTAATGAAGTTCCTTTACATGCAATATTGAAATTAAAAAGCCCATACAATGATTGGCGTTACTGGAATGGTATACTAAATATTGCGTTAATTCGATTAGGAGAAACACTTAACCAATCTTCTTACACTGAATTTGCATTAAAAAATATTTCTTTCACTTTTGATAACTATAAGCATTTTGAAAATAGATACAATGATGAAGGGAAGTGGAATTATCCTTTCGGACAATTCTTCACTATGGAAGAATTAGATGATTGTGGTGCTATGGGCGCAAGTGTTATTGAAGCATATCATCTTGACAAACAGAGTCGTTATAATAATTACATAAGCAAGGCTGCAGAACATATTAGCAACAAACAAGCCCGTCTTGAAGATGGAACTTTCGTTCGTTCCTTTCCTTTCAAGTGGACACTCTGGGCAGATGATCTCTATATGAGCATTTCATTCCTTTCACGTATGGGCAAATTAACTGGAGAGAACAAATATTTTGATGATGCAGTTAAGCAGGTTGTTAACTTTCATAAGTATCTTTTCAATGATGAAAAAGGACTGATGTACCATTGCTGGTATTCTGATACTCAAAGTCCGGGAGTTGCGTTTTGGGGAAGAGCAAATGGGTGGGCTTTATTAGCACAGGCTGATCTTCTTGATCATTTACCAGAAAACCATAAACAGAGAGATGAATTAATCAGTCTTTTTAAAAAACATATTCTGGGAATTTCACGTTATCAGAGTGGTGATGGTTTATGGCATCAGCTGCTTGATAAAGAAGACTCTTATCTTGAAACATCGTGTACAGCAATGTTTACTTACGTAATAGCTCGGGGAGTTAACAAAGGATATATTGAACAACGTCATGCAACAATTGCTGAAAGGGGTTGGGAAGGAATCTTATCAAGGATTCATCCTGATGGACAAATTGAGGGTGTCTGCGCAGGAACAGCTGTAAGTGATAACCTGGTTGATTATTACAATAGACCAACTCCTTTAAATGATATACATGGTATTGGTGCAGTAATGCTGGCCGGTTCAGAGATGTTTCAACTATTAAATGACTGAGAAATTCTTAAAAATATTTTTATTTCTTAGTACTTAATTTTTATAGATGCGTTATTAAGAGAGGATTAAAATCATGCGTAATAGAAATTTATTTTACTACCATACAATATTATTTGCTTTAATATTTTTATTTAAGATTCCTTCCTTTGCACAACAGGATATTGTCAATGGCAACTTAATACAGTTTAATGATAATGGAACATGGAGCTGGTACCAGGATGAAAGAGCAGTAGTTGATGTAAATGGTGGAAAAATAATCATCGGTTCTGATGCAAGTGATAATGGTTTTGGGGGATCTTCCCGCGAAGGAGATGTTGAAGCTGTTATATTTGATTTATTATCAGGGACATCACAGAAATTTATTTTAAAAGATGGATCAAGTGCTCCAAATTCTTTTTATGCAGATGATCATAATGCACCTGGGTTATTAGTTCGCCCTGATGGAAAATATTTAGCAATGTATGCTGCACACTTTAATGATACAAGCTCTCATTATCGTATTTATGATAACGGTGTTTGGGGTTCTGAACAAATATTTAACTGGAAATTAGAAAGACCCGGAGGTTCAAATTTTCAAACTACTTACTCCAATGTCTATTTTCTCTCAGCCGAAAACAGGGTATATAATTTTGTACGCGGCAATAATAAAAGCCCTAATTCTATGGTTTCAACTGATTGGGGAGATACCTGGACTTACGGTGGACAATTGACAAGAAATGCCGGAGTTGGTTACAACAATGGTTATTACAAATACTGGGGTAATGGTGTTGATCGTATTGATTTTATTTTTACGGAATATCATCCGCGTGATTTCAACACAAGCATTTATCATGGATATATTAAAGATGGGAAGAGTTATAAATCTGATGGAACACTAGTGGACAATAATATCCTCGACACTATTAACATACCTACCCCTGCAGATTTCACTCAGGTGTTTGCAACTGGTACAGTTGTTCAGGGAATGACAATGACACGCTGCTGGAACATTGATGTAGTGAGATATAATGATGGTACTGTTGCAACAATCTTTAAAACTCGAGTGAACGATACAACTCCTCCATCAAACAGCCCCAATCATGCATTTTTTTATGCCCGTCATAATGGAACAAGTTGGACTTCAACATATTTAGGTATGGCTGGTCCTAAATTATACGGCAGCGAACAAGACTATACTGGTTTAGCGGCAATGCATCCTAACAACCCGAATACAATTTATATTTCTACACCAATTGATCCGCAAAACAATGCAAACCTAAACAATCATGAAATCTTTAGGGGTGTTACTTCAGATAATGGGGCAACCTGGAATTGGATACCAATCACAATGAATTCTTCAAGGGATAACCTCAGGCCAATAATTCCTATCTGGGATGAAGAACATACAGCTCTTTTATGGTGGCGAGGTACTTATCTTAGTGCACAAAACTATGATGCATCGGTTGTTGGTATTCTTGATTATGAATCAGTTCCATTTAAGCAGATGACTTACATTGATGCAACAATCACAAACACCACTCTTTCTACAGGTGCAGCTCTTGTTACAACTGGTCCCGATGCTAATGCTGGTGCGGATGATAATCAATGGCATCAGCGAACGAGTTTTGGAAACGATGGATCTGTTCTTACATCTTCCGAAACAGGGAATGGTGAAAATGCGCCAACAATTAAAACTCAGGTTCCAGTTTCTGAAGCCGGAACGTATGATGTTTGGGTAAACTTCTGGGGAAATCCATCAACAGATTGGAGGATTAAAGCCGGATTATCTGAAACTGGTATGAAGTTATTCAGATCAATGGCAAATCACCAGGTAGAGAATGGGGATCATATTACTACTTTAGTTTTAACCGGTAGCGGAAATACTCATTTATACCAGGCGTATCTGGGTCGTGTGCAGGTTTCAGCAAACGGCACTTTTGAAATATTTGTTGATGATGAAGCTATTCAAACTGGAACTGCTAATACTTCGGTTGGGGATGTTGCCCGTACATGGTATGATGGAATTAGTTATGCTAACGCCGATTCTTACGTCCCGGTAGAGCTTACTTCCTTTACAGCTAACCAGGAAGGTTCGATAGTTAAACTTCAATGGAGTACTGCTTCTGAGATTAATAATCGCGGTTTCGAAATTGAAAAACAGGTTGTAAAAAATAATGAGCCGGGCAATTGGTACATCATTGGTTTTAAAGAAGGACAGGGCACAACTACTAATCCAATAAATTATTTTTATGAGGATAATAACATAGACCATTCTGTATCATCTATTCGTTACAGACTTAAGCAAATAGATTACAATGGTACTTTTGAATATAGTGATGTTGTTGAAATTGAAAATGTAGCTCCACTAAGTTTTGTTCTTGATCAGAATTATCCAAATCCATTCAATCCTGAAACTACAATTAAATATGGGATACCTAAAGATAATTTTGTTACTCTAAAAGTTTACAATGTAGTTGGAGAAGAAATAGCTACATTAGTTAATAAAGAAATAACTGCTGGAAATTATATTATAAACTGGAATGCACAGGGCGTGCCCTCAGGTGTTTATTTCTACCAACTTTCCGCAGGTAATAATTCAGAGATTAAGAAGATGGTAGTGCTAAAGTAAAAAATCTGAAATTTTTTTATATAAAAGCTGTGGATTTCAATTTCTAAATTGATTGAAGCAGTTTTTTTCCTTCACTCAATTATAGACCTGATGAACGGATAATTCCCAACTCCAAACCTCTGAGTTCGGCTAAACCTCTCATCCTTCCAAATAAAGAATAACCCGGATAAATTTCTTTTCTGTTTTGATCCGGTATCATTAAATGTCCGTGATCAGGCCGCATTGGCATTCGTTTATCATTTCTTCCTTCATCTATTCGTCTTTTCTGTTCAACAAGAAGGGCTTTCATAACTCCGTACATATTTACATCACCATCAAGATGATCCGCTTCAATAAAATCTCCATCTTTATTTCTAAATACATTTCTCAGATGAATAAAATTAATTCTTCCTGCAAAACTTTCTGTTATGTTAAAAAGATCATTGTTATAACCGGCACCAAGAGAGCCTGTACACAATGTTATTCCATTATTAAATGAATCAACTGTATTCAGTATTTGCTTGATGTCTTGCTTATTACCAACAATTCTTGGAAGGCCAAGCAATTTCCATGGTGGATCATCAGGATGAATTGCCATAAGTACTCCCGATTCTTCAGCAACAGGAATTATTTCTTTTATAAAAGAGTATAAATTTTCACGAAGTGCAGAATCATTTATATCTTTATATTCATTTATTGCAGCTTTTAATCCATCCAATGTATAAGCTTCCAAAGAACCAGGTAAACCAAAGAGTACAGTTTCAATTAATTTCACTTTTTGATTTTCATCTATACTCTCAAAATATTTTTTAGCTTGGTTAAATTGTTCCTGTGTATAATCTTTTTCCGCATTCGCACGTTTAAATAAAAAAAGATCAAATGCAGCAAAAACTTTTGCCTCAAACTTTGTTGTTATGGAGCCATCTTTAAATATTACTTTTAAATCTGTACGGGACCAATCAAGTACCGGCATAAAATTGTAACAGACTATATTAACTCCGCATCTCCCAATGTTTCTAATTGATTGTTTATAATTCTCAATAAGTTTTTTGTAATTATTTTTTTTCTTTTTAATATTCTCATGAACAGGAATGCTTTCAGCGACTGACCATGTTAATCCTTCTGCTTCAATTATATTTTTTCTCTTAAGTATTTCTTCTTCAGGCCAGATTTCCCCAATAGGTATTTGATGTAATGCGGTAACTATTCCTGTTGCACCTGTCTGTTTTATTTCTTTTAATGATATAGGGTCGTTGGGGCCAAACCATCTCCATGTTTGCTCTAATCCAATTGATTTATTATCCAACATTTACTTTATCTTTTTAAAAGATTCCTTAAAAATTCCATCAAGTTTTCATTTTAAATTAAAATTCATAACTATAATTTAAATCTAAAATTATATAGATGCATGAATTAAATGTCAATAAAAAGAATGAACTTATAATTTTCCTTCCCTATCATTTAACCCTCTTAGCGATGAACTATAAAAAAGAATGAGGCTTGATTTACTTTTGTTTCAAGATCCATTCTATAGCAGAGTTCATCATATTATAATTGCATAAATCATAAGAAGACTAAATGAGTTGTAAAATATCATCTAAGTTTTCTGCATATACTAAGTTATTTGTGCGAAATGGTGTGTGAAAAAATTCTTTATCCTTTCAAATCATTTGTTCAATCACTTAGAAGTAAACATTCGACTCCGTCACCTACCACCAAACCTTTATTGGACTTACCTTCACCTTACTTCACTTAACACTAAGTCTTTCAAAATACTCTGAAAAGAGCATTTGAAAATATGATATTTTGGATTTAATATTTAATCTGAAAGCTTATCTTCATTTATTCTTTTGAAATCTTAAAACGTCTTAATTTGGAACATAAAAATATTTGTAATTTGATTCTTTTTTTATAACTTAGCTTCCAAATTAACATCCCAATCAGCCATTTAGTAAAGAAAAAATAAATTAGATTCTAAAATAAATTCGTTTTCAGTTTCTATCAGACTTTGTGTGTTAGAATTGAGCTCCCTCCGCTCAAAATAATAAGTTAGATTAAAATATATCCTGTATAATCTTTTAGATCACTTTTTGGTGTCACATTTTTTTTGATTGTGATATTAATTGATTATAGGTCCGGATATTTTTCCCCTTTTAGTCATCAGTTCAATTTTTCAATCTTTTCTGTGATTGACCATGCGTAGCTTTACCAAAACTAATCTTTAATTTCTTAAGCAATGTCTAATAATAAAATTCCACGGGGATTATCTGTTTCAGTAATCATTCCTGTTCATAGGATTGATAAGGCATTTAATGAATGTATTAATTCTGTAATTAATGCTTTAAGTAAGAATGATGAGTTAATTATTATCGCAGATGGTATTGATAATAAATCTCTAAATTTTCTTTCTGATTCAAATATAAAAATTTTATCAACTGATAAAATTAGCGGACCCGCTGTGGCAAGAAATTCAGGGGCACGAATAGCAAAAGGTGATTTACTATTTTTTGTCGATTCCGATGTTACAATTCCTTCCGATACTATAAAAAATGTAATTCTCATTTTCCGTAATAATGATGAAGTGAAAGCTCTTATAGGTTCATATGATGATAACCCTGCAGCGCTTGATTTTTTTTCTCAATATAAAAATCTTTTTCATCATTATACACATCAAACATCAAATGAAAATGCTTCAACTTTTTGGGGAGCCTGCGGTGTTATAAGAAAAGATATATTTATAACGTTAGGCGGATATGATGAAAACTATTCTCAACCTTCAATAGAAGATATAGAATTAGGATACAGAATTATCAACGCCGGATATAAAATTCTTTTATGTAAGAACCTTCAGATAAAACACTATAAGAGATGGAGCTTTAGTTCACTTATCAGAACCGATTTTTTTAACAGGGCTTTACCCTGGACCAAATTAATGTTCCGGCATAATCGTTTTTTAAATGATCTTAACTTAAAAAGCTCAAGTCGCTTTAGTGTTTTTATTATCTTCTTATTTCTTTTATTCATATCAGGAAGTTTCTGGCTGAGTGAATTATTAATACCTGCCGGAGTTTCAGGTTTGTTATTACTTATTATAAACTTTTCTCTTTATCGTTTTTTTCAAAAAAAGCGGGGAGTATCGTTTGCTTTGAAAGTCATTCCCTTACATTGGCTTTATCTCCTTTATAGCGGACTTGCTTTCGGTTTGGGAACTCTTCTGTACAAATTGGAGAGATTCCCTGCCCACAAAAAAACTAAGCTATCGGGTGTTTACCTGGGAAAACCGGTTGAAGATCCTCAAAAATATTCTTAAAATTTTTTTATAGAAAAATATTTAATGGAAAATAAGATTACTTCAGTTAGTAATATTGTAATTATTGGTGCTGGGCCTGCAGGATTAACAGCTGCTTATGAATTAATTAAACAGGGAATTAAACCTGTTGTAGTTGATAAGGATAATAAAGTTGGAGGCTTAGCGCGTACAGAAGAATATAAAGGTTTTCGATTTGATATAGGCGGTCATCGCTTTTATACTAAAGTTGAGGAAGTTGAAAATTTATGGAACGAAGTCCTTGGCAAAGATTTCAGAAATGTCTCCCGTCTTTCAAGAATCTATTACAAGGGAAGATTTTATAATTATCCTTTAAATATCTTCAACACATTATTAAACCTTGGTATAATTGAAAGTTTTTTAATACTGCTGAGTTATATTAAGTGGAAAATATTTCCCTACAAGGATGAAAAAAATTTAGAACAGTGGGTAACAGATCGTTTTGGAAGAAGGCTTTACAGGATATTCTTTAAATCATATACAGAAAAAGTCTGGGGAACACCATGCACTGAAATTAGAGCAGACTGGGCAGCACAAAGAATAAAAGGCTTATCATTAAAATCAGCTGTAATGAATTCTTTGTTCCATACAAACGGGGTTAAATCCCTTATAAATGAGTTTCAGTATCCTATACTTGG
>CAYNUV010000056.1:0-11079 GCA_964400245.1 uncultured Ignavibacteriaceae bacterium | reverse complement strand
ACAGGCGCGGGCGCATGATGTACATAGAAAAAATTATTTATATGGATTGAGAGAAAAATTTGAAAATGCTGATTTTGCTGTAACAAATACCCGGTATAATTTCGAATATATTAAATCTGAACTCATTCCATTAATTAATGGAAAATTGAATTTAATTTATAATGGAATAAACCTGGAAAAATTTATTCCGGAACAGAAAAAAAACGAAGCAGAGATAATAACGCTTCTTTGTGTAGGGAGATTAATAGAACAAAAAGGAATTATCTTTTTACTTAACGCATGTAAAAATTTAAAAGATAAAGGATATAATTTCATTTGCCAGATAATTGGCGGGCCTGAAAGCCTTTATATGAATTATTATTTAGAAATAAAGAAACTTCATGCCCAATTAAAACTTGAAGACAGAGTATTCTTCTTAGAATCATTACCATTTAATGAAGTGCTGAATTACTACAACAAAGCCGACATTTTTGTGCTGCCTTGTGTTATTGCAGAAGATGGCAGCAGAGATATAACTCCTAATGCTCTTATAGAAGCTATGGCAATGAAGCTTCCTGTTATTTCGACTAATGTAACAGGTGTACCCGAAATTGTTGATAATGGAATAAACGGAATACTGATACCCCCGAATAATACTGAAGCTATAGCTGAAGCAATTGAGAAACTCATTAACAATCCCCAGTTAAGAAAACAGTTAGGAGATAATGCAAGAAAGAAAACTGAAGAAAGATTTGATATAAAAAAGAATATAAATAAATATGTTTATTTATTTGAGAAGCGAATGAATAATTAATTTTTTTTATAGAAATTTTAGCAGTGAATCAACCCTAAGTGAAACCCATTTAGGGTTTTTTCTTTTTAAAGATTAAACTATTTGATTTCATATATCAAGGTATTAGTAGGCTTATGTTGATAAATTAAATGAAAGTCATTGGGGAGTGAATCCGGATTACTTAAAGCTTTTAATCCTGGCCAAAGTTTAGCGTCAAAATCACTATAAACTATATAACGTGCTTTTAAAAGTTTTGATTTATACAAATAATCTTCTGTTGAGTTTTCAAAAAGAAATGTTTTTTTTAAATTGGACAAATAACCAAGATGAGGTTTACGGGTAATAATTAAATCATCTTTGGAAGACCGGGATTTTAAAAATTCAGCTGCCTCAATTAAATATTTTGGCTCTGAATCGAAAAAGTCTTTTGTTTTTCTAAAAGAATCCCTAAGTAAAAAAGATGCTAAAAGAATTGCTATGCCCCATATTAAATATTTTGATTTTCCGTTGTTAATGAAAAATTTTTCATTGAAAAGAGAGTAAACAATCAAAAAAGATGTAAAAGGTACTAATGAATAATAGTGACGAAAGAGGAATGCAATTAATCCGAAAATCATAAAGCCCAGTAACCAGATTGTAAAGTAAGCTAATCTTTTCCTGTTTAGATTCAGTAAAAAGAAAAATATACCTCCGCCCAGGAATAAATAAAGAGGAAATGGTAAACTATTTATTACAAATAATTCTATACGTGACGGAATATTCTTGAAATATTTCCATAATATTTTAGCAGGATTTATAAACAATAAATAAGGAGACGTACTATTCTCTTCTGAAGCTTTTTCTATTAAAGGTTCATTTTCATTCCCTTTCTCATCGTAGAAATAAAGCCCTACCTGAAGGTAAGCCGTAGTTGCTAAGGGACTTCCATTTAATTTCCAATTATAGATAAACCATGGTGAGGTTATTAAAATAAAACCTATCAACAAAACACCAGTTTTTATTAATTTTTCCCTCCAATTATTAGAGATTAAAATAAACAATATTGAAGACGATGTCCCCACAAGAACAAAGATTGAATCCGCTCTAATCAGGTAAGATACTCCACATGCTATTCCAATAATTATATAGGTTCTAAAATTTATTTCATCTTTGCTTATTAAGATTAATATAGGGATAGATGCAAAGGCAGCTCCTACAATGTCTGTTGAGGCTATAAAAGAATATGGAATTAAGATTATACTTAGATAAATAACTGAAACTAAAGCAATCCTTGTTGTAAAAAGGGTTTTGAAAATTAAATAACAAATGAGTCCGAGTAAAGCAGTGGATATTGAAGTGAGTATTTTAGCTGAGACAAAAAAATCTCCAATTAAAAAAGAAAATACAGTGAGAAGAATTGGATAACCTGGTGGATTGTGCAAGTAAGTATATGGCTTTCCTGAAAGAATATTTTTTGCTTGTATTGCATAATTCCCATAAAAATCAGTTTCTACACCAAAAGTTCCAATCTCATGAAAGTATCCAAGAATAAGAGATATTATGAAAATAAGAGTGCAAAATAATATAGCTGCTAAATTATAGTATTGAGTGCTTTTTATTTTATCGGGCATGTGATAATTGTACGATTAAATGATTCTTAATTTTTATAAACAATTTACTTAAAATTTTATTGTTTATTTTAATTATCAAATAATATTGTAATTCTACAGGTTATGATTAACAGTGATTATTTAATTATCGGAAGCGGGCTGGCAGGACTTTATGCAGCCTATCATGCTTCAAAATCCGGTTCGGTGTCTTTGCTAACAAAACATTCTCTGCAGACAAGCAGTACTTTTTGGGCCCAGGGTGGAATTGCAAGTGCAATTGATGAAGAGGATTCACCGGAAATTCATTTTGATGATACAATAAGAGCCGGTAGAGGTTTATGCAGTGAAGATGCAGTCCGGATTTTAGTTAATGAAGGACCCGATAGGATTCATGAATTAATCTCCGATGGTTTAACGTTTGATAAATCCGGTAATGAATTTGCTCTGGGATTAGAAGGAGGACATTCAAGGCGTAGAATTCTTCATCTCGGTGGAAATGAAACCGGCAGATTTATTGTCGAGTTTCTTATCAACAGGATAAAAGATTCAAAAAATATTACGGTATATGAAGATTTTCTTGTTCATAAATTAATAATTGAAGATAATAATTGTTCCGGGTGTCTTGCTTACAGCTGGAAAGAAAAAACAGATTATTGTTTCCTTTCAAACATAACTTTAATTGCATCGGGGGGTGCAGCGGGAATTTATAAAAGAAGTACAAATCCGCATTCATCAATTGGTGATGGAATAACTTTAGCTTATAATGCAGGAATTGAAGTTGTGAATATGGAATTTATTCAGTTTCATCCCACAGCTTTTCATTCGGAAACGGGAGATACATTTCTTATCAGTGAAGCAGTAAGAGGGGAAGGAGCTTACCTGTTAAATAAAAATGGTGAAAGATTTATGAAGGATTTTCATGAGTCTGCCGAATTGGCCCCAAGAGATGTTGTGTCAAAAGGTATTTTTGAAATTATGAAAGAAGAGAATTCAGATCATGTATTTTTATCTCTTGCTCATCTTGAAAAAAAAAAATTAAATCAAGATTCAAAAACATTTATGAAAGTGCTCTTAAATATAAAATTGATATAACTTCCGATTTAGTTCCTGTTGCACCGGCTGCTCATTATATGATTGGAGGAATAAATACTGATTTAAATGGAGAAACAACTTTAGAAGGAATTTATGCAAGCGGGGAAGTTGCTTACACAGGAGTTCATGGCGCAAACAGGCTTGCAAGTAATTCTCTCCTTGAATGTTTGGTTTTTAGTTACAGGGCAATTGAAGATTCGAAAAAATATCTTAATAAAGAAAGAAGAACCGGTAAAATCATAAAAGAAAAATACATTGTAATTACTGAGATGAACTCTTCTTACTTAGTTTTGAAGAATGAGATTCTTAAAATTATGAACCGTAATGTTGGAATTATAAGGACTAAAGAATTTCTTGAAGAAGCATTCAATCTTCTGAATCAAATAGATAAGAACTGGGATTATAAAGTAAATGAATATTATTCCGACAGACTAAGAAGTTTAAAAACCGTTTCTTTACAAATTATAAATGGAGCAATTTTAAGAGAAGAAACTAGAGGCAGCCACATACGAATTGATTTTCCTGAAGAAAGTGAATTTCCATACAACATTTATCAATCAACCAGGGATGGAATTTTTAAGAGAGATAAAGTTGGAACTGAATGACCCGCATATTATCAAATTGATCGATCTTGCTATTGAAGAAGATATTGGGAAAGGCGATATTACTTCAAATGCAATTGTTCCTTCAGATGAAATTAAAGAAGCTGTTTTTATTACTAAGCAAGATGGAATTATTGCCGGACTTGATATTGCCAAAATGGTTATGATGAAATTTGATAATAAAATAGAATGGAGAAATTTTAAAAAAGATGGTGAACAATGTTTTAAAGGAGAAAAAATTGCTTTGGTAAAAGGGAATTATAAAGCCTTGCTGAGCGCTGAAAGAGCGGCTTTAAATTTTCTTCAAAGGATGAGTGGTATTGCTACTAAAGCCAGCAAGTTTGTGCAACAGCTTGAAGGATTAAAAACAAAAATTCTTGATACAAGGAAAACTGTTCCTGGGCATAGAATACTTGATAAATATGCTGTGAAAATGGGCGGAGGAGTTAATCACAGGATGGGATTATTTGATATGGTGATGATTAAAGATAATCATATTAAATTAGCCGGCGGAATCAGGAATGCGGTCTCAGCAATTAAAAAAAATATAAAAGAGAAAATTAAAATTGAAGTAGAAACATCATCGCTTAAAGAAGTTGAAGAAGCAATTACTTCCGGTGTTGATATTATAATGTTAGATAATATGAAAGTTGAAGAAATGTGGGAAGCAGTGAAACTTTGTAAAGGAAAAGTGTTGACTGAAGCTTCTGGGAATATTTCTATTAATACCGTAAGAGAAGTTGCTGAAACAGGAGTTGATTATATTTCTATCGGGGAGTTGACACATTCTGTTGAAGCATTGGATATTTCAATGAAAATAATTGATTAAAATTTGTGAGGATAAAATGGACAGAGATTTTTTATTTAGTGAAATCAAAAGTTTAAAAGAAAAAAAGAATGCGGTAATATTAGCTCACAACTACCAGGTGCCGGACGTTCAGGATGCTGCGGATTTTGTCGGCGATTCTTTAGGGCTTTCAATTGAAGCTGGAAAAACGTCTGCAGATATTATAGTTTTTTGCGGCGTTCATTTTATGGCTGAAACAGCTTCAATTATTTCTCCAAAGAAAAAAGTTCTTATTCCCGATCTTGATGCAGGCTGTTCGTTAGCAGCGAGCATCAACATTGAGCAATTAAAAGAATGGAAAGCTCAGCATCCGGGTGCAGTTGTTGTTTCGTATGTTAATACCACAGCAGAAGTAAAAGCAGAAAGTGATTATTGTGTTACTTCATCTAATGCAGTTAAAGTTGTTCAATCCATCGCTGAGGATAAAGAGATTTTATTTTTGCCTGATAAATATCTCGGACGATATGTTGAACTTGTTACAGGCAGAAAAATAAATATATGGGATGGAGCCTGCCATGTTCATGAAAAAATCGGGAACGTAGAATTTTCCAGTATGGCGGAAAAATATCCTGATGCAGAATTTCTTATCCATCCGGAATGCGGATGTTCAACATCGTGTCTGGTACGCTCTAAAACAGATCCGAATGGCGACAGGATGAAAATCTTTTCTACAGAAGGAATGGTTAAATATGTTGAAAAATCTGAAAGTAAAAATTTTGTTATAGCTACAGAAACAGGAATACTCCACAGGATGAAAAAAACAGCACCGGATAAATCATTTTATCCTATAAGTGAAAAATCTGTTTGCGAATACATGAAGATGATAACGCTTGAAAAATTATATAAGTCTCTTCTCTATAATCAGTATGAAGTTAAAGTGCCTGAGGAGTTAGCTGAAAGAGCATTAATACCTGTAATGAGAATGTTGAGCATTACATAAAATTTGCCAATCTAAGCTTGTAATGGATACACAGCAACTAATATTTTAACACCTGGCAATGGATATTTAATTTATCTTAAAAGCGCAGGACTGATAAACCTACCCGATTCTGGTTATGAAGGTGTGGCAAAGATTGCCGATTATACTAAAGAAGGCTGGGGTAGGATAAGAATAACAGATGATGAAGGAAAGAGTTACACACTTTATGCAGTTAAAGGTGATGCAAATCTTGATGTTTACCGACAGTCTAATTCTCTGTTCCGGAGGATGTTGATAATGTAAGTTTGATTATTTATGATGCACTGGGACAAAAAATAGTTGAGTTAGTTAATTCAAAATTAGAAACAGGGAAATACAGTTATCATTGGGACGCAAAAAATAGTGCGAACGGTTTTTATATTTATGAGTTGAGAACTGAATCTGATGTAGGTGGATTCATTTCAATGAAAAAAATGATTCTTTTAAAATAAAGTTTGTTATTTTATATTTTTCTAATTTTATGATAATTAAATCATTTTTTTTGGAAGGTTTTAAATTAAAATGAAAAATATTAATTTTTTTTTATTAATACTAATAGTATTATCTGTTGTTATTTTACCAGGATTTAAAATACCCCAGTTATCCTTAACAAGCTTCTATTATTATCAAAATATCTCCTTTCAACTTATACTTAAAACAGATGCCGTATTTCTTGAATTGGATAAAAGAATAGATGAATCTTCATTTGATAAGTTACTATCACGATTTCCAGAACTGTATGTAAAAGAAAATTTCGATATAAATAATAAAAAGGATTTTATTTTCATTAACAAAAATTTAAACGAGAATGAAATTAAAAACTTAATAAACAGCTTAAAAGAAAATGTTGGAGTCATCAATGCTTCACCAGTTTTCAAAATGCCTGATGGACATGGTAATTCAAATATTTTGATTGGTGTAGAAAAGGAAATTATAGCCCAATTCAAACCGGCAATTTCTGATAGCAAAATTAATTTTTATATAAATCAAAGGGGAATGACTATTGTGCAGGAGTTCGATCTGAGCGGAGGAAAAACTTATTTAATTAGAGTTCCGCAGGGTGAATATTCTATTGACTATGCAAACGAACTTTACCTGTCAGGTCTTGTAAACTACTCTGAACCAAATTTATTCTTCACAAATCTTTTACAGCAAGAGGTAATTCCTAATGATCCGTTATTTCCACAGCAATGGTCTCATAAAAATACCGGCAATAACATACCGGAAGGTATAACCGGGGTTCCGGGTTGCGATATGAGGACAGATAGTGCATGGACAATTACAATGGGAGACTCAAGTGTAATTGTTTCAATCGTTGATACAGGTATTGATACTCTTCACGAAGATCTTAGCGGAAGGATAATTCACGGATTTAGCATAAACACATATAGTAATTTACCTTATGCCTGGGATGATAATAGCCATGGGACAGCTTGTTCAGGTATTATAGCTGCAACAGGCAATAATAATCTTGGTGTAATTGGAGTTGCACCACAGAGTAGAATTTTCGGCGTGAAAATTTTTAATTCTTTCGGCAATACAAACTCTACAGCTATTGTTAATGGTCTGATTGCTGCATGGCAGAGAGGTTCTTGGGTGAGCAGTAATTCGTGGGGAGGAGGTTCGCCTATTTCTGCGGCAGATAATGCAATTCTCGACGGTGTAAATCTCGGAAGAAACGGTAAAGGTATTATTTGGTCGTTTGCTACAGGTAATGAGAATAATTCGGCTGTCAATTGGCCTTCTACCAATCCTAATGTTATCACTGTCGGAGGTATTTCACCTTGCAATCAAAGGAAAAGCCTTTCAAGTTGTGATGGTGAAAGCTGGTGGGGATCAAATTATGGAACAGGATTAGAAATTGTATCTCCTTGCGTTAAGGTTTATACAACAGATAGAACTGGTAGTGTAGGATATTCAACAGGAAATTATGTAAATAACTTCAACGGCACTTCTTCAGCAACACCTAATGTTTCAGGAGTCGCTGCTTTAGTTTTGGCAGTAGATTCAAATTTAACATGGAATGTAGTAAGAGAAAGAATTTGCCTTACAGCAGATAAGGTTGGCGGCTATATATATAATCAATCTGGGCAATTAGGTTTGGGTGGCTGGAATAATCAAATGGGTTATGGAAAGATAAATGCTTACGAAGTAGTGAAACTAACTGCAGATGCTATTCCGGTAGAACTGACTTCATTTACTGCAAATGTTATTGATAATGAAGTGTTTATCAAATGGAGTACAGCAACAGAAACAAACAACCAGGGATTTGAAATTGAAAGAAGTCAAAAGTCAAAAGTCAAAAGTCAAAATGAATGGGAGAAAATTGGGTTTGTATCTGGCTTTGGGACGGCAACTGAATCGAAATCATATTCTTTTAGTGATATTAATATTTCTTCAGGTACCTACGGTTATCGTTTAAAACAGATTGATTATGATGGAACGTTTGAATACTCACCTGAAGTTGATGTAGATTTTGTTGCACCAGGTGAATTTGTTTTGAATCAGAACTATCCAAATCCATTTAACCCACGTACAAATATTAAATTTTCAGTTTCAAAACGGATACAGTTAAAAATAAATCTTTACAATATGCTAGGAGAAATCGTTCAAAAAATTACAGAAGGTTTATATGAAGCCGGAAATTACCAGGTAACGATGGATGCACAGAATCTGCCAAGTGGAATATACATTTACAGAATTGAAAGCGACGAGTTAATAAAAGCTAAGAAGATGGTTTTAATGAAATGAAATTATCCCATAATTCCTTGCTTTAGAATTATTTTATTAGTCGAATCTGCAGGAATTATATAAACAGTCTACTGACTTGAAGAAGTTATTAGAAATTATAAAATAATTTCGTTTGTGTATATTTTTTTAATAATTGTTTAGTCATTAATTTAATTTTATAATTAAAACTCCACTCTACCTTCATCATTAAATCCTTTATTATTCTGCAACTATGTGTTAAAGCAATAAATAATTTTTTGATGTCTTTATTATGTGGGTGATAAATAAATATTGTAAATTTACACTCTAAGACAGGTATAATATATTTTATAAATATCGATTAATTGAGAATCTTAAAATGGTTGAATCATTATTTCTGTTTCAGGTTAAAATAAGGAGAAATTCAAATGTTAAATAAATATTTTCTTAAAGTACAAAAGCAAATTTCTTTTGAAGGTAAAGAGTCAAAAAATCAACTTGCGTTTAAATACTATAATAAAAATCAGAAAGTTGGCAGTAAAGCAATGGGAGAACGTTTTCGTTTTTCAATTGCATACTGGCATTCTGTAATGGGTACAGGTTCGGATATTTTTGGCGGACCCAGCTTTAAAAGAGAATGGCACAAATCAGGTAACCCAATTGATCGCGCCAAGGAAACTATGGATGCCGCATTTGAATTATTGCAAAAGTTGGGAATAGATTATTATTGTTTTCATGATCGTGACATCGCACCGGAAGGTGAAACTTTTTCACAATCTTGTAAAAACCTGGAGACTATGGTTGAGTACGCTAAGAATCTTCAGAAGGAAACCGACGTTAAACTTTTATGGGGTACAGCAAATTTGTTTAGTAATCCAATTTACTCACAAGGTGCAGGTACAAGTCCTAATGCACAAGTGATGGCTCTTGCCGCAGCACAAATAAAAAATGCTATTGATGCAACTAAAGAACTTGGTGGAGAAAATTATGTTTTCTGGGGTGGGCGTGAAGGTTATGAAACTTTATTGAATACCGATTTAAAAAAAGAACAGGAACAAATGGCCCGGTTTCTTCATATGGCTATTGATTATAAAAATAAAATCGGGTTTAAGGGGCAATTTTTAATCGAACCAAAACCTAAAGAACCATCAAAACATCAATATGATTTTGATGCGGCAACAACACTATACTTTCTTAAAGAATACGATTTGATTGATGATTTTAAATTGA
The DNA here is from genome assembly GCA_964400245.1 of uncultured Ignavibacteriaceae bacterium. Taxonomy (GTDB): domain Bacteria; phylum Bacteroidota; class Ignavibacteria; order Ignavibacteriales; family Ignavibacteriaceae; genus RBG-16-34-14. Next base: position 1,280 of record CAYNUV010000056.1, on the reverse strand, counting down.
ACATTGAAGCAAATCATGCAACGCTTGCCGGACATTCATTTGAACATGAATTAGCTGTTGCATCTGCTGCAGGAAAACTTGGAAGTGTTGATGCTAACCGCGGTGATTATCTTTTAGGTTGGGATACAGATCAATTCCCATTGGATATTTACAGCACAACAATGGCGATGTTGATAATATTAAATCAAAATGGACTTGGCAGCGGCGGATTAAACTTTGATGCAAAGTTAAGGCGAAGTTCAAATGATCCGACAGATTTGATTTATGCTCATATTGGCGGTATGGATGCATTTGCGAGAGGTCTTTTGATCGCACAAAAAATTATTGATGATAAAGCATTAAGCAGTTTTGTTGAAGAAAGATACAGCAGCTATAACTCTGGAATCGGTTTAAAAATTATGAAAGGGGAAACAGGTTTAGAGGAATTGGAAAAATATATTCTTAAAGAAGGCTATCCTGTTTTAGAAAGTGGAAGACAGGAAATGTTTGAGAATACTATCAATTCATATATTGTTTAATCTTTATTTAGCTTGTAGCATAGATTACTAATCTGTCTCACGGAGGTAATAAATTATTAAGGAAGAAATGGGATCTCTCCTTCAAAAATCCACTCATACCATGGAGTTGTTAAAGGAACCGCCGATATTCTTCCTCCAAATCCCATAAGTCTTTGCACAAACATTTTAATTTTCAAAACTTCCAGAGAATTGAGCACACTCTTATCCAAACTAATTTTGTATTTATTTGCCAGTTCAATTGTTTTTCTTGTCAAGATATTATTCATCTTTTCATAGAATAAACTGCTTGTTATCCTTTCTTTTACTTCTGCAAAAGGTTGAATAATGTTGTCCTCAGTCTCTTTTATATCAATCAATTGAAAAATTGAATAACCTTCCTCAACTTTTATCGGGCCATAGATATCTCCTATTTTCATGTTATCTGCAGTTTTCCCGATTTCACCAAACATTGTTACCGGAAAGAATCCGAATTCACCGCCGCGATTTTTTGTCCATTCTCGTTTTGTAAATTCTGCAGCAAGCTCTTTAAAATCTTTCCCTTCTTCCAGCTGATTTAAAACATATTCAATCACTTCAAGGCTGTCAGTTAGCAGTTCAATAATATTAACTCCTTTAATTTTTTCTTCTTTCTGGTTTTCAAGAAAATAATTATAAACTTCTTCTTCACTTGACCTGCCTGAATCCGTAAAAGTATTTTTATATAATTGAGCGAGATAATTTTCTTTCCACATTTCAAGTTGTTCTTTAACCTCAGGAAGGTTG
>CAYNUV010000055.1:0-11218 GCA_964400245.1 uncultured Ignavibacteriaceae bacterium | reverse complement strand
TGTTGGGGCACCTGAACTTTTAGTAAACATAAATAATGTTACTGGTTTTGATACTTGTACAATTTCATCATTTAGTTTAGATATTGACGGTCAAGTTTTCTTATGCCTGCAGAATGCTCCATATGATGTTTATGTTCTAGAAAATAATAATACATCAATTACTCCTTTTTATGTTGATAATATTATTCCACCTGATGTCAGACAATTCTTATGGGGTTATAACAACCGGAATTTGTACTTAAATCGAAGTGGAATAACCTCAGGAATAAGAATTTACAGGCTTGGAATGGAAAAAAAAGGCGCCCCATATTATGGCAGAGACTTGTAATTTAAATATCCTTTGATGCACACAATAATAAAAAGTTATAAAATATCTGATTATAGCTCGATCAGTATCATAAAATTGGTGTTTTCTTTTAACTTATGTTAATTTATTTTAATTGTAAACATATTCACCTGGTATTGCTAAGGAAAGGAGGTAATAAAAAAGCTTAGTAAAGGTTCAAAATTCTTAGTAGTAAAGGTTCAAAATTTATCACAAACAAATCTTAGAGGAACATTATGACTTTCAGGAAAATTTTACATTTTGTTTTCTTTGTGAGTCTGTCAGCTGGTATTGTTTCAGCTCAGAACAGACTTATTGATGGTTGGAAATATGAAATTCCAAAGACATCAATAGTGCCGGTAATTGATGGTATCCAGGACTCTGTTTGGAAAGCACTTGATTGGAATTACCAAACTTCTTATGATAATAATGGCGGTACCCTACCTGATGGATTTTATGATATGCTGGGTGCAAGTAAAGTGATGTACGACGATAATAATTTATACTGCATATTCTACTCTCAGGATGATGACCCATATGGAAATGATGCAGCCGTTGTAAACTGGCAGAGAAATGCTATAGAAGTTTACCTTGATGGCGATAACAGCAAAATACATAGCGTAGTTTTTCCGGATCATCACCTAACCTTCCGTCATGAACATATCGGCGATGAAGCAGGAAGTGATTGGGATATTGAAACAGGGCTTGATTCAACTGGCATCGAGTGGAAAATTTTAGATGATGCTAATATGGTCGGTTTCTGGACAGAATTCAAGATCCCTCTTGATAACTTAGACATGACAAATGTCGCCGGAACTGAAGTTGGCATCGAATTCCAGCAAGACGACAATGATGGTGCAGGTCGTGATGTCGTTTCCAAATGGTTTCAGGAATCCGGTGATTCTTCCTGGCAGTATGCAAGTACCTGGGGAATTGGAGTTCAAACTGATCGTGTTGTTGATGAGAAATTCCAAATATTGAAAGTTCCTGCTGCCGGACCAGCTCCGGTTATTGATGGTGTTTTAGATGATGTTTTCAAAGCTAGTACTTCAACCACTCAGAATCACTTCGGAAACAATGGTACATATCCGGATGATTTTGCTGATAATCAAGTAAGAACATATCTTCTATATGATGATGATAACCTGTACGGTTTCTTTGAAGTTTGGGATGATGACCCATATGGAAATGATGCAGCCGTTGTTAACTGGCAGAGAAATGCTGTAGAGCTTTATCTCGACGGCGATAACAGCAAACTACACAGCGTAGTTTTTCCGGATCATCACCTTACTTTCCGTCACGAACACATTGGCGATGAAGCAGGAAGTGATTGGGATCTTGAAACAGGGCTCGATTCAACAGGTATCGAGTGGAAAATTGTTGATACTACACCCCAGGTTGCTGAATTCAGTCTTGTTGGATATAATGTAGAATTCAAGATCCCACTAGATGCTTTAGATATGGTAAACACATTGGGTCAGGTTATCGGTTTAGAAGTGCAGACCGATGATAATGATGGTGCTGGACGTGATGTTGTTACGAAATGGGCACAGGTATCTGGTGATTCTTCATGGCAGTATGCCAGCACATGGAGTGTTGCTATTCTTGGTCCGGCAGTTGTTCTTGATGTTAGAGAATTACCAAACCAGATTCCTACACAATTCTCATTATCACAAAACTATCCTAATCCGTTTAACCCAAGTACAAAGATAACTTTCAGTATTACTGATCCTGGATTGGTAACATTAAAAGTATATAACTTACTTGGTCAGGAAGTTGCTACACTTGTAAATGAAGAATTAGTAACGAATACATATGAAGTTGATTTTGATGCAAGCAGTTTACCAAGTGGCGTATATTTTTATAAGATAGAAGCTGGCTCCAGCTCTATAGCTAAAAAGATGATGCTTCTTAAGTAACAAAACCGGTATATAGCGTCCCGATATATCGGGACGCTTTTTTTTTTGCAATTAATTTCTAACCGGTCATTCCAGGAGATTTTTGATGAACCTACACTTTATAGATATCGGGATTATTCTTTTATACCTCACCTTAACAATTTTTATCGGATTTTATATTTCAAAAAGAGCATCAAAGGATATTCAGAACTACTTTCTTGGTGGAAATAAAATCCCCTGGTACTTTCTTGGCGTATCCGATGCTTCGGGTATGTTTGATATTGCCGGAACAATGCTATTGGTTTACTGGCTTTCCGTTTATGGTTTAAAAAGTATATGGATACCCTGGATATGGCCGGTCTTTAATCAAATATTCCTGATGGTTTATCTTTCTCCCTGGTTACGAAGATCAAATGTAATGACAGGCGCTGAATGGATGAAAACACGATTTGGAACAGGAAGAGGAGCTACACTTTCCCACTTCATTGTAGTTATATTTGCACTTATAAGTGTAATTGGATTTCTTTCTTATGGATTTAAAGGAATTGGAAAGTTTGCTTCTGCATTCCTCCCTGCTTTAATAACAAATCCTGAAACCCTGCTTCAGTATCCTCAAATAAACGCAAATCTCTATGCTCTTATTTTAATGGGGATAACAACTTTATATGTTGTTAAAGGCGGTATGATGAGTGTTGTGGCAACTGAAGTTGTTCAATATTGCATTCTTTCCATATCTGCAATTGCAATTGGAATAATTGCAATGTATAACGTCTCCCCTGAGATGATAAACAGTGTTATACCTGATGGCTGGAAAAGCATGGCTTTTGGTTCTAATCTGAATCTGGATTGGTCAACAGTTAGTTCTTCTATTGCTACGAAAGCAACGGCATTCAACCAATGGATAGAAACAGATGGATATTCTCTCTTCGGTTTATTTTTTGGAATGATGTTGTTTAAAGGATTTTTTGTAGCTGCTGCCGGACCCGCACCTAATTATGATATGCAGCGAATTCTTTCAACACGCAGCCCTGTAGAGGCAGCAAAAATGAATTCGCTTGTAAGTATCGTTCTTAATCCAACACGTTATTTTATGGTTGCAGGTTTAGCAATCCTTGCACTTACAAATTTTGATACATTGTATAAAAGTTCAATCACCAGCCCTGATTTTGAAGCAATACTTCCTGAGGTTCTTGTACATTATGTTCCTGTAGGATTGCTTGGTCTTTTAATGGCAGGTTTTATTGCTGCTTTTATGAGCAACTTTGCCGCAACTGTAAATGCAGCTCCTGCATATATTGTTAATGATATATACAAGCGTTATATCAACCCAAACGCTGAACCAAAAAAATATGTAAGGATGAGTTATATTGCTTCAGTAGCTGTAGTTATAGTTGGTATAACAATGGGATTTTTTGTTGAATCAATTAACCAGGTTGCACTCTGGATTGTAGCTTCATTATGGGGTGGTTATACTGCAGCCAACGTTTTAAAATGGTATTGGTGGCGATTTAATGGTTATGGATATTTCTGGGGAATGGTCGCAGGTATAGCAACTTCTTTAATTTTGCTTCTCCTTGATGGATTAAACCTTATCCCCTTCTTAAATGATTGGCCTTTACCAGCTAATCCTAATATGAATTCTTTCCCGATAATTTTCTTTAATTCAATAGTTGGGTGTTTTGTTGCTACATTGATGACCAAACCGGAAAGTGATGAAGTGTTAATGAAATTTTATCACAATGTACGTCCCTGGGGTTTCTGGAAACCTATTCACGAAAAAGTTATCAAAGCTGATCCTCAATTTGTTGCTAATAAAAATTTTAAGCGGGATATGTTTAATGTCCTGGTTGGAATTATATGGCAGATAACATTAATGGCCTCGCCGGTATTTTTAGTTCTTCGTGAGTTTACTTCTCTTATTATAAGCGGATCTATTATGATAATTACCTCAATTATTTTAAAGTTTAATTGGTGGGATAAGCTCGAAGAGACCTATGGAGGGAAAAATTCCCAATTAATAATTCCAGCATCCGATATTGAACCAGATCTATTGGAAAGAAAAAGTATAACAAAAGAATAGTATTTTTAATCCGCAGAAATTAATTGCCTGTAAATTGTAAGATGCACTCCCATTTTCTGACTCCGATATGATAGGAAGATGAACTATCAAATTCAATTCTTATAATTATTTCATGCCTGAAAAATAATAGTTATTTTAAAGTTTAGAAGAAAAAAGAATTATTACGCATCAAAAAATGAACAAGGTTATATCCGGAAAGAGAATCTTTTTTTACACTGTATTAATAATTATACCTGTTTTAGTAGTTATGTTACTTGAACTTGGATTAAGGTTGTTCTCCTACGGTGATGATCTAACACTTTTTATTTCAAGTTCTGGTGAAAAATACCTTACTTGCAACCGGGTCGTTGGCAAAAGATACTTTAGTAAATTTGAGCAAACAACACCACTCTATAATTTTTTCTTAAAAGAAAAGCCGGAAAATGGTTATAGAATTTTTGTAATGGGAGAATCTACAGTCCAGGGTTTTCCTTATGATGCAAATGTTGCAGTATCAAGAATTTTGCAGCAGCGCCTTCAGGATATTTTCCCTAACCGTACTATTGAAGTAATTAATCTTGGTATGACTGCAATAAATAGTTATACCTTACTTGATTTTGCAGACGAGCTTTTACAGCAAAAACCGGATGTTGTTTTAATCTATGCAGGACATAATGAATATTATGGTGCATTGGGTGTAGGTTCTATGGAAAGCGGATCAATTCCGGGATGGATAAAAAAACTACATCTGAAACTGGCCCACCTAAAGACATATCAGCTCCTTCAAAATACTATAAGCGGTATTTATAAAATTATTTTCCCTGTTAGTGAAGATGAAGCCAAAGAGACTCTGATGCAGCAAATGGTTGGTAAAAATATTATACCATATAACTCTGAATTGTATAAAGAAGGATTGAAGCAGTTCCATGAAAATATGAGTGGACTGCTGCAAAAACTAAGAAAAGTGAATGTACCAGTAATCATTAGTGATTTGGTAAGTAATATAAAAGACTTACCTCCTTTTTATTCAATAAGTGATGGGAAGTATGAATCAGCCAATTCTTTATATATTGAAGCAAGACAACTGGAAGCTGATTCTTTATTTGAAAGAGCAAAAGAAAAATACTTCAAAGCAAAAGACTTAGATGCAATCAGGTTCAGAGCTCCGGAAGATCTCAACAAGATAATTTCCGAACTTGCTGATTCATTTGGATGCTATCATTTATCCATCAAATCAATTTTTGAAAAATATTCTCCTAATGGTCTTGTAGGAAATAATTTAATGACTGAACATCTTCATCCGAATATTGATGGATATTTTATTATGGCTGATGGTTTTGTTAATGCTCTTCATGAAAATAAAATGATTGAAAAAAAATGGGATACCTTAAGAATAAAACCATGGGCATTTTACAGAAATAACTGGGGATTCACAGAACTCGATAGTATGATTGCAGTTCTCCGAATAAAAAATTTAAAATCCGGTTGGCCATTTCAACCTGTTACTACAATTAACAATTTTATCTTCACTTATAAACCAAATGGAGTTATCGATTCACTCGCATTTATGGCGGTTAAATATGATGATATAAGTATTGAGAGAGTACATAAAGACCTTGCTGCATATTATCAATCTATAGGAGATTTGAAACAGGCTTCAGAAGAATATTTATCATTAGCATATATATATACAAATAAAACTTCATATTATTATCTTGCAGGTGATCTTGCAAACAAAGCTAAAGATTATGATAATGCAACCAGAATTTTTTTAGAATCACCTAATTCTGATACAAGTGAATATGTACAGATGAGCCTTGCTTCGATATATTTTGCTCAGGGAAAATTTAAAGAGGCTCTTTTAAGTATAGATAAACTCCAGATGATTAATTTAAGTGAAGAAAATTTTTTGTTATCAGAAAAACTTAAATACAAGATTCAAAAAACTTCAGGATTAATACTTGAAGCTGAAAAAACTTTGGGCTCTATAAAAAAATTGGAACCCGGCTTTAATGAAAGCGGCGAAGGAAAGACTCTTCTAATTTTAGTCCCTGAGAAAGTAAAATATTATATTGAAAAAGCAGAAAAATTAAGGAAGAATGGACAATTAAATGAAGCACTATCTGTTTTAGCTGAAGCTAACTCTATTCAAGAGACAGCTTTTGCAAATCTTTTTATTGGAAAGATATTATTAAAACAAAATAATCTTAATGCTTTAAATTATTTGGAAAAAGCATATAAAGAAATCAAAGACGATGCCTCACTTACTTATAACTTAAGTTTGTTATATTTAATGAAAGAAAATTTTACTAAAGCCGAAGATGTAATGAATGATTTTATAAAACTAAAAGGAGTTGATGATCCTCAATTCCAAAAATTAATTGCCTTGTATGAGAAGCGTTCAGGGGAACCTTTTCACAAGTGAAGATTGAAAAATGTAAACTGGAAAAGCCTATATAAAGTTATCAACAATCAAAAAGAACTAAAATGAAATCACTAAAATATTTTCTCTATCAAACATATAGTTCACTCTTTAACATTTTTATTTTAACTTTATTTTGTACTGTCCTATCCTATTCAACAAATCGCTTAAGAAATGCAGAAATTTCTGAAACTGATTCAACTGTTGTTGAAAAATATGGCCAACTTCAGGTAGTCGGAAATCAAATTGTTGATAAAGATGGAAATCCAATATCTTTAAGAGGAATGAGCTTATTTTGGAGCCAATGGGAAGGTGCGAGGTTTTATAATGCTGGTTGTATAGAGTGGCTTCGTGATGATTGGGAATGTACAGTTGTAAGAGCATCTATGGGAATAGAATCATCAACAGGTTATCTCCAGAATCCTGTGGTTGAGAAGAATAAAATTCTTGCTGTAATTGATGCTGCAATTGATTTAGGAATTTATGTTATCGTTGACTGGCATGATCACAATGCTCAAAACCACCAGCAACAGGCAATAGATTTTTTTGCAGAAATCGCCGGGCTTTATGGAGACTATCCTAATTTAATTTACGAAATATTTAACGAACCTTTACAGGTATCCTGGACAAATGTTATTAAGCCCTATGCTGAAGCTGTTATTGATACAATCAGAACAATTGATCCTGATAATTTAATAATTGTCGGTACACCAACGTGGTCGCAGGATGTTGATATTGCATCTGTATCTCCACTGGAATATGAAAATATAGCTTATGCACTTCATTTCTATGCAGCAACTCATAAACAATCCCTTAGAAATAAAGCAATAACTGCTTTAAATAATGGGATAGCTCTTTTTGTAAGTGAGTTCGGTACTTGTCAATCAAACGGAAGCGGATTTCTTGATTCAGCAGAGACGAATATTTGGATAGACTTTATGGAATCAAGAAAAATAAGTTGGTGTAACTGGTCTATTGTAGATAAGAATGAAACCTCGGCAGCTTTAAAATTTGGATCGGGTGCAAATTCTAATGGTGGCTGGCCGGAAAATGTTCTAAGTAATTCCGGATCTTTAATAAGAGGAAAAATAAAATCCTTTAATGATCCTACAGATATCGGAGCTTTACCTAATGAGCTGCCTCTTAATTTTGAATTAGAACAGAATTATCCAAATCCTTTTAATCCCCTCACAGTGATCGAATATGAGTTAGAAGGTAATGGCTTTGTTAAGCTGGAAATATTCGATATAAAAGGAAGCAAAATAAAAACTCTGACTAATGGCTATAAATCCAATGGCAAGTACAAAGTAATCTGGGATGGAAGCTCTGATAAAGGTACAAAAGTTTCAAGTGGTGTATATTATTATCAGCTTCTTTTTGAAAATCAAAACCTTTATAAAAAAGCAGTCCTTTTAAATTAATATATTTTGATTAATCACCTTTAAACTAACTTCTGTTGATGAAGGATAAAAGAAAGAAAAAAATCTCCCGCAGTAATTCCAAAAAAAACTTTATCACCCCTTAAAAGAAAAATATTTTGGGTTATAACTATATCTCTACCCGCAATATTTTTGCTACTATTAGAAATTTGTTTACGCATTTTTAATTATGGTGGCAATTTAGATTTATTTATAGAAGGGCCTCCCGGATATGAAAATTATATCATGTGCAATCCAAATGTTGCCCGCCGTTATTTTTTCAAGGAGTCAAATGTACCAACTCCCCCAATACAATTAATTCTGAAAGAAAAACCAAAAAACGGATACAGAATTTTTGTACTCGGAGAATCATCTGCTGCCGGATTTCCATACAGCAACAATGCTTCCTTCCCTAATATTTTAGAACGGGCTTTATCCAATACTTTCCCGAAGAAAAAAATTGAAGTTATTAATCTTTCTATGTCAGCAATCAACAGCTACACGTTATTAGATTTGATTGATGAAATATTTGAACAATCACCTGATGCACTGCTTATTTATACCGGGCATAATGAATACTATGGTGCACTTGGAGTCGGTTCTGTTCAATCTTTAGGTAATTCAAGATGGTTAATCCGTACTTATATAAATTTTTCATCTGTTAAAACTTTCTTATTCCTGCGTGATTTTATAGGATGGGTAAAAAATCTTTTTGGTAAAAGTGTTCACCCATCTGCTACTTTAATGGAAAGAATTGTAAGCGAACAAACTATTCCGTATGGCAGTCAATTATATGAAGATGGGAAAGATCAATTCCGCGAGAACCTTAATGAAATTCTTGAAAAAGCAAATGAACAAGGTGTGAAAGTTGTTTTAAGCGAGTTAGTAAGCAATGTTCGTGATCAGGAACCTTTTATTTCGGTATCCGATGAGAAAGGACAATCAGCTAAAACATTTTTTACTTTAGGTCGTCAGTTGGAATCAAAAGGTGAGTTTGAAAAAGCAAAACAAAATTATTTAAAAGCAAAAGATCTTGATGCTTTACGTTTCTGTGCACCGGAAGAATTCAATTTAATTTTAAAACAACTTGCAAAGGAGTATTCTTTTCCTCTGGTTCCAACGATTTCATATTTTGAAAACGAATCTCCAAACAAACTAATCGGGAATAACTCCGTTGGATAGTGTTTATGCTGCCCTTGTTATTCAACATCTAAAAGGAGGCTGGCCATTTCGCCCCAGAAACTCCACTAATCTTTTTCTTCAAAACTTTAAACCTTCAAATCTGCTGGAACAATATGCATTCCGTATACTTCAGGCAACCAATTATAATCTTGAGTCAGCTCATTTGGACTTGGGTAAATACTATGAAAAGCAGGGAATGCTTGATGAAGCTTTTTATGAATACAATGCCCTTATTACGTCTATTCCCCATGAAATGGAATTTTACCAAAGAGCTGTAAATGTTTTAATTTCAAAAAAAGAATATGACAAAGCGTTACTGTTACTTCATAAATCTTTACAATACAAAGAAAATCTTTTTGCATATAAATGGATTGGACAAATTGCACTTATGAAAGAAAACTATAATGAGGCAATTAACTTTTTACAAAAGGCTGACCTGGGAGATTCACAAGTTGTATTTAATCTTAGCAGATCTTTTTATTATGATAATCAGTGGAACAAAGGTGATGAATATTATCATAGGTTACAAAATCTCGCCCCCAAATCAGAATATTTTTCTTACTTATCAAAATTGCGCGTTGCCCTTCAAATGAAACAAAAGCAGGAAAAACCCAAGTAAAAATTGAGCTTCTCCCACTCTTTGATTTAGAGATACCATTATACTTAAACCTAAAGAAATAATTCAGTTTTATATTAGAGAAAATTAATCATTGCATTAGTCAGCAGAATTTTGGAGTTTTGAGTCATAAAAAAATCCGCATAAGGTATGCAGTTCCAAGCAAAATCTGATTTTATTTCAATCCTACCGGGAGAATTAAATGAATAAACTTTTTACTATTATCATTTTATCTTTAGGCCTTTTGTTTATTGACTGCTCCACAGGTAAGTTTGCAAATTATATAACCACGAATAAAGATAAATTAATTGACGGGGAGGAGGAATTCCGCTTTGTTTCCTTCAATATTCCCAACCTGCATTATATTGAAGATTATCTAGTATTTGATTCATCAAATCCCTGGCGTCTGCCTGATGAATTTGAAATAAGAGATGCCCTTGATGCAATCAGACAACTGGGTGGAAAGGTTACAAGAACTTATGTTTTATCTGTAAGAAAACCAGGAGAATCAAAAAAAATAATTCGTCACGTTGAGGCTCCCGGTGTTTTTAATCAAGAATCATTTAAAGCTTTAGATAAAGTTATGCAGATTGCAAATGAAGTTGGTGTAAGAGTTATTATTCCTCTTGTTGATAACTGGTGGTGGTGGGGCGGACCTCTTGAATACGCAGCTTTCAGAAATAAAAGTAAAGAGGAATTCTGGACTGATCCTTTGTTGATCTCAGATTTTAAAAAAACTGTTGAGTTTATGGTTAACCGAAGAAATACTTATACAGGTGTTTTATATAAAGAAGATAAAGCTTTGTTTGGTTGGGAAACGGGAAATGAACTTGAATGCCCTTTTTCATGGACTGCTGAAATTGCAGCTTATATAAAAAGTCTCGATCAAAATCATGTTGTTATTGAAGGAACGCACAAACCATTACTAACCCAGGAAGCGATTGAAAATCCGCATATTGATGTTTTATCTTCACATCATTATTCAAGAGTAGATGAGTCAATAAAAAATATTTTAAAGAATAAAGAATTATCTAAAGAAAAGAAACCTTATTTCGTTGGTGAGTTTGGTTTAACATCGCCGGAAAATATAAAAGCCATCGTTGATACTGTAATTAATAATGATGTATCGGGAATTATGATCTGGAGTTTGAGATTTCATAACAGGGATGGTGGATTTTATATGCACCGCGAAAATACCGGTGCAGGCCCATATCGTTTTCCCGGTTTCGCTTCAGGGGATCTTTACAATGAAAGAGAGATAATAAATTTTATGCGATCAAAAGCTTATGAAATAGATG
>CAYNUV010000054.1:0-11232 GCA_964400245.1 uncultured Ignavibacteriaceae bacterium | reverse complement strand
CCAGCCCACTTCCAGAAAAGATGCCTTTCAAATATCACCGATCTTTCATAACCAACTTCGAGATTAACAAGTGGGATTACTTTTATTCTTAAACCTGCTTCAGAACCCGTCCCAAACCTGAATGCATCATCGAACAACACAAGCTTGTCTGCATCTTCCTGGTTAGCGAGGAAATTTTTTACATCCAACCTTGACCATGCAAAAGAATATGAATTGTAAGGAATTATAGCAGATGCACCAAGATCATATCCATAACCATTTGCCCAGCCAAAACCAAATCTCCACAAGTTTGATTCAATTTCATTTGAAGTTGGTGTTCCGGATATATCGGTTGTTACATTACTTAAAAAAAGATAATTGTATTTGTAATGTAAAATATTTTCTGCTTCCCAGGTTGGTTTTTCAGTAGTATATCCGAGTTTTACTTCAGGAATATTATGATCAGCAAATGAACCTGAAAAGTTGTTGATGTTTATAGAAGAGAATCCATAAGTGAGTGAGATTGATGGGGATTTGTAACTATCAAACATATTAAACTCAAAATTAAAATCACCCCAATCATTATTATCCCACCAATCATTTTCAGTTGTTTCTGCAGAATCGCTTTTTTCTTCTTCCCCATCCTGCGAAAATTGAACACTGCTGAACAGGAATACAAAAGCAGTTATTAACAGTAGTAATTTTTTATTAAACATTTTTCTACCCTTTTTATTATTTGACTTACTAACAACTCCAACATTATGCCAGCTTAAATATTTTAATATCAACAAAAAGGTTCATACTTTAAAATTTTGCTGCATACAAATCTATACAAAACTTTAACGGTTTATATACAAAGTATGATAAACGGATTATTAGCTAAATGTTATGACGAATAATTACACAGGAAGGTTACTGAAGTTATTTCGGCAAATCATAATGAATTCATTTCACATTCATGTCGGGGAAGAATAACCAAAAAGAGAATCAGGCTTTAGCCACATTTAACAAATAATTTTGGCTAAAGCCTAAAATCCCAGAATTATATTTACCCACGACTTAAAAGTCGTGGCTATTTATAAGCTCAACTTGTATAAGGTGAGTTTAATACGTTAGGAAATGTTTTATCACTTCATCAAGATAGAAATGAAATCTTTGAGGAAGGTTTTTATACTTTGAAAGCAGTTTTGATTTAACAATATCAAAATCTTTTTCAGAAAGAGATTTTATATCATTCTCAATATTTTGTAAAAAGTTTTCAACTTTATTCTTGACTCGTTCATTCACTTCAGGGTCATCTGCTTCTGAAATAACCTTAACAACATTTTCCAAATGGAAATTATTTTCAACCAAAACTTTTAGAGAATATCCTCTGAAGTTTTCCGAAATAAGTGTTCTGTTAACGTTTCCTAATTCACGGGCTGTTTCTGAAACTGATGAATGAGTGAATTTTTTATTTCTTAAAGACTCAAGAACAAGATCTTCAAAATCTATCAGGCTGTCTTTAACAATTTCTTTGGGAAGATCAATTAGCTGTAAAAGATTTCTGCCCGAAGACCTTGCAAAAATTGTTGCTCTTTTAATGATGGCTTCAAGCTCTCTTACATTTCCTTTCCACTGGTAATCTGTTAAAGCTTTTAACATTGAGCGTGAAATATTAAAATCCGTTGATTCCTTTTTAACAAAATGATTAATCAAAACTTCAATATCATCTTTTCTTTTTCTTAAAGGGGGAAGGTCAATCTTAATTACATTTAGCCTGTAGTAAAGGTCTTCCCGGAATTTTTTTTCATTAACTGCCTGCTCAAGATTTTTATTTGTGGCTGCAACAATCCTGACACTTACTTTTTGAGTTTTGGATGAACCAACTTTTTCAAATTCACCTGATTGCAAAACCCTTAGCAGCTTAACCTGGAAATTTTCTGAAGTCTCAGCTATCTCATCAAGAAAGATTGTACCGTTATCGGCTGCTTCAAATCTTCCTACTTTATCCACAACGGCTCCTGTAAAAGCTCCTTTAACATGTCCAAACAGTTCGCTCTCCAGCAATGAATCCGGGAGAGCACCGCAGTTAACAGCCACAAAATTATTTTCACTTCTCTTACTTAAAGCATGAACAGCTTTCGCAACCAGTTCTTTTCCCGTTCCGCTTTCACCAAGAATTAAAACATTTGCCTCTTCCGGCGCTGTTCTTTTAATAAGATCAACAACTTCCGACATTGATTTGGATTTATAAATAATTCCCTGAAAATCTTTTGCATAAGTTTCAGATTTAATTTCAGCAGCTGCCTGATCCCCTTCTTTTTCTTTCAGTTTGTTTATATCATCTTGCAGTATTTTTATCTTCTCAACTAATTTTGCGGAACCGGATTCTGTTGAAACATCAAATTCTTCCTGGAGTTTTACTAATTCATTCTCTTTATTTTTTAATACAGTTTTTAATGCCTGTGTTTCTGCAAGAGCATCCAAAAGAATCTCCTGTCGTTCGGTCATATATAAAATCAATTCTGTTATGCCGAGAAAGAAAAATGGAATTATAAAATGAGAGTAAGCAAGCTTTATATAAAAAACTTTAATGAAGATGAAAGAGAAAAGAACAAACAGAATTAATGCAGATAAGTATATTGCCAAAAGTCTTCCGGCAGATTTACCTTTTGTAAAGAAAGCCAATAAGATTAACAGCATTAAAAAAATAGCAGATGATGTTGTGTAATAATCGTTTATTAGCCAGCGTGAATTCAGAATATTATCAACAGAAAATGCATGTAAAGCAACTCCGGGAACCTGCTCATCATAGACAGATTTTACTGAAGCTGCTAATTGTAAATCACTAATACCAATAATTACAATTTTATTTTTCAGAAAATTTAATGAATCTTTATTACTCTGAAGCAAATCAAAATACTCCAGTAAAGAAAAGTTTCTGAATTTTTTCCAAGATGAAATAAAATTTATTTCAATCTGTTTTTCATTTAACTGAGTTCCCGAGAGTACAACTGAAAAAGCTTTTTCAATGTCCTGCTGGGTCTTTAATTCAAATGGAATAATTATTTCGTTTTCATCAAGAAAGTTCAGATGGCCGGTTTTAAATTTATCATTCAGTAATTTAGGACTTGGATAGCTAAGAGAATCGGTAAAATACAAATCATTTATTACAACAATATTCCCGGCACTTGAACTGAGTACAACTTTACCTGATTGCTCAATTACCTTTGTCAGCAGGTTATCATAAACTGCCCGGGTTGCAAAACGAGCACTTAAAAAAACTTCCAATCCAATTGATTTAACCTGGAATTCTTCAAGACTTTTTATGAGAAGAGCATAATAGCTTCTTTTGATTGGCCAGGGACCAATAGTGGAAATATCATTTTCATTTATGTGGATAATTACAATATTGCTATCGGGGTTTGTTTCTCCGACAAGTTTTGAAAGGAAAAGCCCAGTGCTTTTATTAAATACACCGGAAATTCCGGAAAATATAATTAATAAAAAGAAGATGAGAAGAAGAATTAAAATTTTAGTATAAAATGATTTGGGAATTTTCCCGGGTAACTTCATCTTTATAATCAGTTATGATTTTGTTTCAGCTAAAAATAAAGAAATTATATTAAATTAAATCATGATTGTTAGATTTGAGCTCTCTGTTTAATAAGAATATAATTTCACCAATAACACATAGTTCAACTGATAAAAATATTTTTTATGAGTAACGAAATTAATAAGAAATTATTGTTTGATATTTCAAAGCTTGATAAAAGTTTCCCACTTTATGAAAAAATAATGACTCTGCACAAACAGGCAATTGAGAATGACGAAGAAACTTATATTGATCCCGGTACAGGGTACAAAGTTTTTACGGCTGAATATCTATTAGAAAGAGGTAACTGCTGTAGAAGTGGTTGCAGACATTGCCCATTTGAAAAATGATGTATTACAGAATAAACTTACTCAAATCCCTGTTCTTAACAATCGAATCAAGTTTTTCTATAACCATCTTTGAATCAATAATTACTTTTTCGGAAGGAATTTTATCCGGCACATCGAAAAGAATTTCATCAAGTAAAGTAGTTAGAATTGTGTGAAGTCTTCTTGCGCCGATATTTTCTACCTGTTCATTAACTTCAGTGGCAGTCCTGGCTATTTCTCTTATTCCGTCAGAAGTAAATTCAAGCTTAACTCCTTCGGTTTCAAGAAGCGCACTGTACTGTTTTAACAAAGCATTTTCAGGAGTAGTAAGAATTTGTACAAAATCATCTTCTGTTAAACTTTTTAATTCAACTCTGATAGGAAAACGACCTTGTAATTCCGGAATAAGATCGGAAGGCTTTGCAGCATGGAAAGCACCTGAAGCAATAAAAAGAACATGATCCGTTTTAACAACACCATATTTTGTATTAACATTTGAGCCCTCAACAATCGGAAGCAAATCTCTCTGTACCCCTTCACGCGAAACATCAGGTCCCTGAGTTTTACCACCGCTACTTGCAACTTTATCAATCTCATCAATAAAAACAATTCCGGTATTTTCAAGTCTCTGTATTGCTTCCTTCTGAACCTGTTCCATATCAATAAGCTTCTGAGCTTCTTCCTGTGCAATAATACTCCTAGCCTCTGCAATTGATGTTTTTCTTTTCTTCTTTTTCTTAGGCATCATGTTTCCCATAATCTCCTGCAGGTTAATACCCATATCATCCATACCAAATGGGCCAAGCACCTGCATTCCAAATCCCGATTGTGCCGTAGCATCAAACTCGATCATCTTTTTATCCATCTCACCATTCTTAAGTTTTTTTCTCATCCATTCTCTTGTTTTCTTATTCTGGAATTCTTCGTTATTGGAATCATTCTGCCCCTCCTGCAGCTGAGTGATGCCAACGCTTTTTTTAACAGGAGGAATAAGAATATCAAGTATCTTTTCTTCTGCAAGTTCTTCAGCTTTTGCTTTCACTTCACTTGTCTTTTCCGATTTAACCATGTTAACAGAAATATCTGTTAAATCCCTGATCATTGATTCAACGTCTCTTCCTACATATCCTACCTCAGTAAACTTAGATGCTTCTACTTTTATAAATGGTGCATTAGCAAGTTTTGCAAGCCTGCGCGCAATTTCAGTTTTTCCAACTCCGGTTGGACCAATCAGGATTATATTATTGGGTAAAATTTCTTCTTTAAGGTTATCAAGAATTTGCTGCCGACGCCACCTGTTCCTTAATGCAATGGCAACTGCTCTTTTAGCTTCCTGCTGTCCAATAATAAATTTATTTAATTCTTTAACTATCTGGGATGGGGTTAATTCTTTTCTTGTTTTTTCTTCCATAATTTTTATTTATCAATTTTCTCTATGTTTATTTTATCATTAGTATAAATACAGATATCTGCTGCTGCTAATAAGGCTTCTCTTACAATTTCTTCAGCAGAAAGTTTACTATATTTTTTTAACATTTTTGCTGCGGCAAGAGCATACATTCCGCCTGAACCAATAGCAACAATCTTATCATCCGGTTCAATTACATCACCGTTGCCGGAAATAACCAAAGCTTTTTCTTCGGAAACAACAGCGAGCATTGCTTCAAGCTTTCTAAGGAATTTATCTGTTCTCCAGTCTTTTGCAAGTTCTACTGCAGCGCGGTTTACATTTCCCCTGTACTGTTCAAGCTTATCTTCAAATCTTTCCATCAAAGTAAAAGCATCTGCTGTAGCACCTGCAAATCCACATAAGACTTTCCCGTTGGCTATTTTTCTTATCTTCATTGCATTATGCTTCATTACAGTATTGCCAAGTGAAACCTGACCATCTCCACCCAAAGCCGCCTGGCCATCAGCAATAATACCTAATATTGTTGTTGACCTGATTTTATTCGTCATTAAATACCTTCTTAAATTCTTTTAACGCACAGATTTTCTAATCTGTGCTACGATTAATTACTTCTTTAATTTTCATTGTAAGGTTTAAACCATTTATATGGAAAAAACCTCGGTACAGCTTTCTGGTATCTTAAATACTTTTCACCAAATTTTTCAGCAAGTCGTCTTTCTTCATAAAAAGAACCAATATAAGTGTATAATATAATACATATAAGACAAGTTAAATAGAAAAGGTCCATTGCCGGTCTGAACAAAAGAAATAAAACACTGAAAGATAAAACCGGGTGCCTTATATATTTGTATGGTCCGTTTATTTTCAGTGTCATTTTTTCATCGAGTTCATTAATATCAAAATTATTTTTAAACCATCTTTTTATTTGGTCTATTCCAAAAAATTCTTTTGAACCAATAAATTTAAAAGACCAAAGTAATCCAAGAAGACTTAAAAGCTGAGGGATTAAAATAATAATATCAAAAGGGTATTTCAGATCATAAATAATTACATCTGGTTTTGGCAAATAAAAATAAAGAAGTAAAATTATTATAAATGAAATGATATTATAAGTAAGCCTGTAAAAAGCCATATAATTTCCAATTAGGCTTGCAATAATTCTTTTGAATTTAAATGAAGAAAAGATTGAATGTGTGACAGCGAAAAAAATAAAACCTGTTATTATAAATATTACATCGACTGCATAGTCGATCATATCTGTCTTCTTAATCTTGCAACAGGTATTCTTAATTGTTCCCTGTATTTTGCCACGGTTCTTCTTGCGATATGAATTCCCTCAGCATTCAGAATCTCAGCCAACTTATCATCACTATGCGGAGCTTGTTTATCTTCCTGTTCGATTAACTCTTTTAATCTTTCTTTTATGTGCTTGTTGGAAACTTCTTCACCTGAGTCTGTTCTTAAACCTTCGCTGAAGAAATATTTTAATTCATGAATACCCATCGGGCTTTGAACATATTTTCCGTTTACCACACGGCTTATTGTTGAAATATCCATCATAATTTCTTCTGCAATATCTTTATAAATCATGGGCCTAAGATACTTCGGTCCTTTCTCAAAAAACTGGTATTGTCTTTCAAGAATTGCCTGCATTATTTTCATTAGAGTTTCTCTTCTTTGCTGTATGCATGCAATAAACCATTTAGCCGATTCAAATTTTTCCCGTAAAAATTTATATGTTTCTTTCTCCCTCGGATTCTTTTTGTTCTTCCTGTTTGAATTGAACATTTCAAGATATGTCTTACTCACTGTAACCGAAGGCATACTTCGATCATTTAAAGTAATTATAAAATTATCATCTTCTTTTTCTAATATAAAATCAGGTGTAATCTGGTTCAACTCAACCGATTGAATATTGCCTTCTCCCGGTTTAGGATTTAATTTTTGTACAAGATCAACAATAGTTTTTATTGTTTCATCTGTAAGATTCATTTTCTGTTTTATTGCATCGAAACGTCTTTTTGTAAAATCATCAAAATAACTTTCAAGCAGCTGTTGTGCTAAATATTTATAATAAGAGTCAAACGGAGAGTTGTTTAGTTGAACAATCAAACATTCCTGAAGGGTTCTTGATGCAATTCCAACCGGGTCAAACGTCTGGATTCTCTTTAAAAGATTTTCAGCATCTGACGTTGACACATCTATATGAGTAAACATGCTTAATTCATCTACAATATCTTTCAGGTTCCTTTTCAGATACCCATCGTCATCAAGGTTACCGATAATCTCTTCACCTAATGAAAATAAATTCTCGTTGAGTTCAAGCATACTTAATTGCTTCAAAAGATGCTCGGTTAAAGATTCCCGTGCAGGCGCAACCGGATGATAAATTTCTTCGTCAGAGCTTCTGTTAACTTTAAACCCCTCGAAGTCGGCAGCATCATTCATAAAATCTTCTAAATCAAATTCTTCTTTATCAAAATCCTCACGTTCATCAGGCTCATCATCATCTTTCTTTTCATCCTGTATAGTCTCTTCTTCTTCGACTTCTTCAAGAATCGGGTTAATCTCAAGCTCTGTTTTTATCCTTTGTTCAAGTGCGAGTGTATTTAACTGAAGAAGCTTTTGATATTGTATCTGTTGAGGAGATAATTTCTGCTGTTGAGATAGTCTTTGATTAAGTGATAACATTTTTATTATCCGTAAATTCTTTCAGTTTTAGAAACCATTTATGACCATATTTTCTTATTAATGATTCTTTACAAAAATCGACAAGATTAATTTTTTCTTTTCTGCCTTTTTCGAGTGCAGGTGAACATTCACTAAACTTTTCAAATCTTAAAACATCCCCGCCAAAATCCTGTACTCTTATAGGAAACAAGTGACATGAAATTGGTTTCCTGAAATCAGTTCTTCCATCCAGGAAAGCTTTTTCAATTCCGCATTTTGCAATGTCATTTTCATAGTAAACAAATACACATGCTTTATTATCGAAGCTTCTTATCATTAGTTTAGCTTCTTTTTGTTCAAAGAAGCCTTTCTTCTGAATTTCCAGCTTATGCTTTTCTGGTAAATAATCTTTTACAACTTCAAGAATATTTTCAATCTGTTCCAGTTCCTCATACATAAGAGGTGCACCATATTCACTGTCAACTGTACAACAAGCACCTTTACATTTTTTCAGGTCACAGGCGAATTGGGTTTTAACAATTTCCTTGCCAACTGCGATGTTTTTAATTTGAACTATTTTCGTAACTATCATTGGAATAATTTTTGTGAAAAAATAGCAATTTGTTAAGTAAAACCAAAGTAATCCCCAATTTTATATTATTCTGTAATCAACCTTAAAAGATGAAAATGAATGTAAAAAAGAAATACAGATAATAATTATTGCCGATTTTCAATTACCTTTTTGAGAGGTATTTATTAAATTGCTATTAAGAATTTTAAGAATAACCAGATAAATGATGTTTCTAATAGCTTACCTGTTGCAGGGGACCTAGCTAAAACTCCTTTGGTTGCTTATCTATAAATATATTTTAGAATATACATTTTAAGGAGATCTAAATGTCAAAGAAAAATATTTTAATCATGGGAGCGGCTGGTCGTGATTTCCACAATTTTAATTGTGTGTTCAGAAACAACAATGAATATAATGTTGTTGCTTTTACGGCTACCCAAATTCCTAACATTGAAGGAAGAGTTTATCCTTCAGAACTTGCAGGAAAAAATTATCCCGGCGGGATAAAAATATTTGAAGAATCAAAACTAACTGAGTTAATTAAAGAATTAAAAGTTGACGAGGTTGTTTTTTCTTATTCAGATGTTCCATTCAATTATGTTATGACAAAAGCATCAATAGTAAATACAGCGGGTGCAGCGTTTACTCTTTTAGGCGTTGAGAAAACTATGATAAAAAGCAGCAAACCTATTGTAGCAGTTTTAGCCGTAAGAACGGGATCAGGTAAATCGCAAACATCGAGAAAAATTGTAAACATCCTGAGAGATGCTGGAAAAAAAGTTGTTGCTGTCCGGCATCCAATGCCTTATGGTGATCTTGTTAAACAAAAAGTTCAGCGGTTTGGAACTTACGACGACCGTAAAAAACATAATTGTACCATTGAAGAGATTGAAGAATATGAACCTCATATTACAAGAGGTGGAGTTATTTTTTCGGGAGTTGATTATGAAGCTATCTTAAGAGAAGCAGAAAAAGAAGCTGAAATTATTTTATGGGATGGCGGAAATAACGATACTCCATTCTATAAACCTGATTTAACATTTACAGTAGCTGATCCTCACAGAGCAGGCCATGAAATGACTTACTATCCGGGTAATACATCTCTAAGAATGGCAGATGTTGTTGTGATAAATAAAATTGATTCTGCTGATCCGGAAAATATCCTGACAGTAAAAAGAAATATTAAGAAAGTTAATCCTAAAGCAAAAATAATTGAAGCTGAATCTACGGTAACTGCTGAAAATCCTGAGCTGATTAAAGGTAAACGTGTTTTGGTAATTGAAGATGGACCAACTTTAACACATGGCGATATGAAATATGGCGCCGGTACAATTGCAGCTCAGAGACTTGGTGCTTCAAAGTTGGTTGATCCAAGACCTTATACAGTTGATTCAATCACAGCAACTTTTAAAAAATATCCCGATATAGGAATACTTTTACCGGCAATGGGATATGGTGAAAAACAAATGAAAGATCTTGAAGAAACAATTAATAGAACTGATTGCGATTCTGTTGTAATCGGAACACCAATAGATCTTGGCAGATTGCTGAAAATTAATAAACCTTTTACACGTGTCAGATATGACCTCAATGAAAAAGGAAGCATAACGCTTGAAACTGTTTTGAAGGAAAAAGGATTCTTGTGATGGGAACTCATCACGGCGGAGTCGGGAAAAAACTTGCAGTTGTTGCTCTCGGCGGCAATGCACTTCTGCGTGGAAACCAGGTTGGCACAATTAAGCAGCAGGAGAAGAATACATATGATACTTGTGTTAATCTTATTGAACTTATAAGAAATGAATATAACCTCGTAATTACTCATGGCAATGGTCCTCAGGTTGGAAATATTTTATTAAGGAACGAAGCCGGGTACAACACTTACAAAATTCCTAAAATGCCTCTTGATATTTGCGTTGCCGATTCACAGGGTGGAATTGGATATATGATCGAAAGGCAGATCAAGAACATTCTGCTTGAAAACAATATTAAAAAAAATGTCGTTACAGTTATTTCGGAAGTGCTGGTTGATTTAAATGATCCGGCATTTGAAAATCCTACAAAGCCAATCGGAACATTCCTTCTTAAAGAAGAAGCTGACTTGCTGGCAAAGATTAATAATTTTGTATTTAAAGAGGATTCCAGAAAAAGAGGATGGAGAAGAGTTGTTGCTTCTCCCGAACCGCTGGAGATTATAAATAGAGAAACAATTAAAGAACTTGCTTTATCCGGCAATATAGTAATTACAGCAGGAGGCGGTGGTATTCCAGTTTATCTCGATGAGAAAAATCATTTCCAGGGAGTTGAAGCAGTTATTGATAAAGACATTGCTTCTTCGCTTCTGGCAAGCGAAATAAATGCAGATAAGCTTTATATGCTTACCGATGTTCCCTATGTTTATATTAATTTTAACAAGCCGAACCAAAAAGCTCTTGAAAATATTAAGCTTGATGAGCTAATCAAATATTATGATGACGGCGAATTCGCATCCGGAAGTATGGGACCAAAAATAAAAGCAGCAATTAAGTTTGTTAAAAACACGGGTAATGAAACTATCATTACTGAAGCAACTCAACTAAATAATACAGATACTGGGACAAGAATAATCCCTTAACATAAGGAGATTTTATGAGCGTTAATATGAAAGGTAAAAGTTTAATTTCAATAAATGATCTTACACTTGATGAGATAAATGCAA
>CAYNUV010000053.1:0-11235 GCA_964400245.1 uncultured Ignavibacteriaceae bacterium | reverse complement strand
TGCAAGTCCCGAACAAATAAAAGGAGAAAAAATAACAACCGTAAGTGATGTTTATTCTTTAGGAGTTATACTTTATCAAATCTTAACCGGAGAGCAGCCCTACAAAGCAACTAACAATTCGCCAGCGGCAATCAGCAAAATTATTACTGAAGGAAAATTTGTTTTACCAAGTGAGAGAGTTAGAAAAACGGAAACAAGAGATTTCTCCGTCACTGAAATTCCAAAAGAATCACGACCTTATCGGGAAAAGCAATTAAAGAATGGGGGAAAGCTCTCACATTATCTTAAAGGTGATCTCGACAATATTGTTCTTAAAGCAATGCATAAAGATCCTGTCCGAAGATACAATTCTGTAGAACAGTTTTCTGAGGATATAAGAAGACATCTAACCGGGTTACCTGTTACAGCACAAAAGGATACAACCGGATACAGACTTTCAAAATTTATTCAAAGACATAAAGTTGGTTTTGCAACGTCTGTTGTTTTCATTCTCTTTTTGGTTGCAAGTCTTATTGCAATTACCTGGCAGGCAGATATTGCTGCAAATGAAAGAGACAATGCAAAGATAGAAGCTGATAAATTTGAACGCGTGAATAAATTTTTACAGAACATGCTTTCTTCTGTTGATCCTGATGAAATCGGAAGGGATGTTAAGGTTTATGATGTTCTTGGAAGAGCATCTAAAAATGTTGAAACAGAACTTAAAGATAAACCGGAAATCGAATCGGCAATAAGACGGACGTTAGGTAAAACTTATACAAATCTTGGTGAGTATAACCAGGCAAAAGAACATCTTGAAAAGGCTCTGTATCTGAATGAAAAAGTATATGGAAAAGAAAGTGAGAACGTTGCGGTAAACTTGTATGATCTTGGATTATACTACCATTGGATTGGAGAATTAAAAATCGCAGACTCTCTTTACAACAAAAGTCTCTCTGTTTTTAGAAAAACTCTCAAGGAGCCTACGAGAGATCTTGCGTTAACATTAAACGGATGTGCTCTTCTTAAAAGTGATTTGGGAAATTATTCCGGAGCCGTAAAACAATTTGAAGAAGCATTACAAATATTAGAACTAAAATTTGGCAAGATTGATGAGGACTATGCTTCTATAATGAATAACCTGGCAATCACTACGCACGAATTAAATGAACTTGATAAAGCGGAGAAGTATTACCTGGAAGCTCAAAAGATTTTTATAGAGCTTCTTGGTGAAAATCGAACCGAAGTTGCTTCAACTTACAATAACCTTGCATTTATATATATGGATAAAAATGATTTTAAACACGCTGAAGAAAATTTTATTAAATCCTATAATTTAAAACTTGAACTAAAAGGAAAAGATCATCCCGACGTAGGATTAGCAATAAATAATCTGGGTGCGGTTAAATTCAAATTAAAAAAATACAAAGAGGCAAAAGAGTTATATACCAAAGCAAACATTCAGCTAAAGAAAAAATTACCCTATAACCATGCCTGGGTTGCGAACAGCTATTTCTGGCTGGGTAAAACTTTAATTGAAATGCAGGATTTCAAAAATGCCGAAATAAGTCTCAGGCATTCATTTAACATCCGGAAAAAAATATTTCCCGAAGAAAATTCCCTCACCTATCTTGCTGAAGGCGAACTGGGTATAAGTCTTTTATTGCAAAATAATTTACATGAAGCAGAAAAATTATTATTGGAAGGATATGAAGGAATTAAATCGTTTAAAGGTGTAAAGGATGCCAGCGCAATCCGTTTCATTGAATATTTAATTAAACTATATGAAGAAACTTCCAATAAGGAAAAGGTAAGATTTTATATGAATATACTTAAAGAATCTTCCGGATAAATCTTTTCTTATAGTGAGCCAGCCTCAGTTCCATTTCCGCATATACTTCAAAAGCGATTACTCTGAATATGAAGTTATAAGATAAAAATCTGAAACTGGAGTGTTTGCATGAAAAACTTGCACTTACTAATCATAGTTGTATTAATTTTTTCTATTTATAATCCAGCTCAGGCTCAATGGACTCAAACTGGCGGTCCTTACGGTGCAGATGTTCGCTCAATTGCATCAAATGGTTCTTATATGTTTGCGAGAACTTCGGGTGGGATTTTTCGTTCCACCGACAATGGGACCACCTGGACTAAACTTAGCGAAGGTTTGAGGCATAGCAACTTTAATGCGCTTGCATTTAATGGAACTGATATTTTTGCAGGTGCTATTGGCGGTTATATAGAGTATGGAGGGTTTCTTTATCTCTCAACAGATTATGGTGAAAGCTGGATTCAGCCTGATTATTCACCATCTTTTAGCTGGATTAGCACCGGAATAAATGAGGTTATTGTTTGCCCTAACGGAACCGGAGGAAATAATATTTTTATAGGGGCTTCCGGCGCAGGAGTACAGCTTTCAACTGATAATGGAATAAGCTGGAATTCAGTTAATACAGGTTTACTTGGCGCAGATGGTAGAGTTGTTAATACCCTTGCTGCAATTCCAAATGGTACAGGTGGAAGTAATATTTTTGCAGGAGTTCAATACGATGGGTTCAGCAGCAGTGGTGGTGCTTTTCTTTCCACAAATAATGGTGAAAGTTGGAATGCAATAAATACAGGTTTACCAACTAATCCAACTGTTACATCACTTCTGATTAGTGGAAATAATATTTTCGCTGTTGCGGGGAAGATTTATCTATCTGTTAATAATGGTTCAAACTGGAATGAATCGAATTCAGGTATTCCAACTAATACAGCTGCTAGTTGTCTTGCAAAAAACGGTGTGAACCTATTCGCAGGAACCCTCAACGGCCATGTCTTTATTTCTACTAATAATGGAGCGAACTGGATTGAAAGTGATAACGGTATTCAAGTTACATATGTAAACGTTATTTTCTCCGCTGGAACTAATCTCTATACTGGAACAGCAACTTCTCTTTTTCTCTCCACAAACAATGGGACAAACTGGAGCGAGACTAATACCGGTTTAACGAATGTTTACATTAACACAATTATTACAAGCCCTAATGGCTCGGGCGGTTTAAATCTTTTTGCCGGAACAAACAATGGTGTCTTCATTTCTACTAATAATGGTGCAGGCTGGAATAGAGTTAGTAACGGGCTAACTACAGGAGTTATCAATTCACTTATTGCAGTTCCAAATGGTACTGGAGGTGCAAATATTTTTGCAGGAACGGGGGGCAGAGGTATTTTTCTTTCTACCGATAACGGTGCAAACTGGAATGCAGTTAATAATGGTATTAATTCTTTCAGTTATGTTCAAGCGGTGTCTATCGCTCAACCAACAATGGTACAGGCTGGAGTCAGGCAGGTTTAAATGGTTATGCGGTTCGTTGTTTTACAGTAACTCCAAATGGTTCCGGTTATAATCTCTTTGCAGGAACAGAAATTTATGGAGTATTTCTATCTACAGATAATGGTGTAACATGGAGTGAACCAAATTTTCTGCTGCCCGACGGAATTGTTCACGGTCTTGCTGCAATTCCAAATGGAATCGGAGAAACTAATCTCTTTGCCGGCATCTGGGGTTTTAGCGGGGGTATGTTCTTATCCACCGATAATGGAACAAGCTGGATCCAGGTTAATAACGGCTTGAGCGTTCTTAGTACCTACATTCGCGCTTTGGCTGTCAGCGGAATAAACATCTTTGCGGGAACCGAATTCGGGGGTATCTATCTTTCCACAAATAATGGCACAAACTGGCTGCCGGTTAATACTGCTTTAACTGATACTTTTATTTTATCCTTAGCAACCAATGGTACCGAACTCTTTGCCGGAACATTTGGCGGCGGTCTTAAGAGCAGGCCACTAGCTGAATATGATAACCGGAATTGAAGATACAGATACTTCATTACCAAAAGGTTTTTCTTTATTACAGAATTATCCGAATCCGTTTAATCCCTCAACAGTAATCAGTTGGCAGTTAGCGGCCAGCAGTTTTGTTTCTTTAAAAATTTATGATGTTTTGGGAAATGAAATAGCAACTCTTGTTAATGAAGAGAAACCACCGGGTAATTATAAGTTTACTTTTGATGCTTCGGGATTATCAAGCGGAATTTATTTTTATAAGCTTCAAACAGAAAACTTTGTACAAACTAAAATGATGATTCTGCTTCTATAAACTTTTTTGTAACAAGTCTAAATTAAAATGTGTAGGGCGATTCACCGAATCGCCCTTTTTATTTGATATATATTATTTATAAAATAGTTCCCAAGCTATTTCCTTGATTAATCTTATATGAATCTATATCCTTTTTCTTATCTTGTCTATCGATGCTAATTTTGTTTACTCATAAAAAGTATAGAGGAAAATAAAATGAAGATTCAAAGCTCAGCATTTAAAGAATGGGAGAAAATTCCTTCTAAATTTACGTGCGATGGTGAGAATGTTTCTCCGCAGTTAAGCTGGAGTGATTTTCCATCCAACACAAAAACATTTTCTTTAATAGTTGATGACCCCGACGCACCAAGCGGTACTTTTGTTCATTGGGTAGTTTATAATATTCCCTCTGATGTTACAAGTCTGCCTGAAGGAACTACTTCCCAAAATTTACCTGCAGGAGCGAAGCAGGGAACAAATCATTTTGGTGATAATGATTACGGTGGTCCTTGCCCACCTTCAGGAACTCACAGATATTATTTCAAATTATACGCTCTCGATAGTGAAGTTCAGCTAAAATCAGGTGCAGGAAAAAAAGATTTATTGAAAGCGATGGAAGGGCACATACTTGCAGAATCTCAGCTAATGGGTAAATATGAAAGACGAAGATAGGTTTAAACATCCGCTGATTATTAGAAAGAAACTCTATCAATATAAAGTTCCCATTTGACAAAAAGGATTTTTTCTTTATTTTAGATACAGTAAAAATGAACTTACATCTATCACATACGGTAAGAAATCACCACCATCACCTACGTGATATGTGTGCCGGTATGTGTTGATTCGTTTTTATAGAAAAGAATTTAACACCCCGGCAATAAGTCGGGGTTTTTTGTTTTAAATGGTAACTCATGCTGAACTTGTTTCAGCATCTCAAGTAATGATAAAGATGCCCGAAATGAATTCGGGATGACAAACGAAGGAAAAAGTATGAATGGAAATCTTAAACTTGCAGTTCAGAGTAGAGGAAGATTAACTGAAAAATCCCTTGAACTGCTTAAGCATTGCGGGCTTGATATCGAGGATTATTCTGAAAGGCTTTTTATTCCAGCAAGAAATTTTCCTCTCGATATTCTCTTTTTAAGAGATGATGACATTCCTGAATATGTTCAGGATGGCGTTGCGGATATTGGTATTATAGGAGAAAATATTTTCCTTGAAAAACAATCGGAAACAAAAATACTTGAAAAACTTGGCTTTGGAAGATGCAGCCTGCTCATTGCCCACCCTGAAAATAAACAACTTAAAGAGATAAAAGATATTGAAGGAAAAACTATAGCTACTTCTTATCCAGTAATTCTCAATGATTTTCTTAAAAAAAATAAAATAAAAGCTAAAGTGATTGAACTCAGTGGTTCTGTTGAGATTGCACCATCACTCGGCGTTGCAGATCTTATCTGTGATATCGTTTCTTCAGGAAATACACTGATGATGAATAAATTAAAAAGCTCATTTAAAGTTTTTGATTCGCAAGCTGTGCTTATTTCATCTCAAAAAAATTCTCTTACAACTGAAAAGAAAAAAATCCTGTCTGATCTATTACTAAGAATCCGTTCAGCATTAACTGCAAGAAATTCAAAGTATCTTATGATGAACATTCCTAAGTCTTCTTTAAATAAAATTGTTGGGATAATTCCTTCACTAAAAAGTCCCACAGTTCTTCATCTTGCTGATAAAAATATGCTTGCTGTTCATGCCGTAATTCCATCTGATAAATTCTGGATGATAGTTGATGATCTTAAATCTGCAGGAGCTTCAGGAATTCTTTTATTGCCAATTGAAAATATGATTGTATGAAAACTTATTACTATTCCAAGCTAAGTAAAGAGCAGGTTTTAAGATTAACCAAACGTCCCGCAATTAATTTTACAAGAACATTTGAAATTGTTAAACCAATAATTGCTGATGTAAAATCAAAAGGGTTGAAAGCCGCTTTAAAATATGCAAAGAAATTTGATGGACTAAATTCAGATGATTTTATTGTAAATGAAGATAAAATTATTGAAGCAAAGAAAAAACTTTCACCAAAAATAAAAAGAGCAATTGATAATGCTTATAACAACATCAGGAAATTTCATTTAAAACAAATTCCAAAGTCTTATAGAGTCGAGACAGTTCCAGGCGTAAAATGTTCAAGAGAATTCAGAGCAATAGAAGATGTTGGTTTATACATTCCGGGAGGGACTGCCGTTCTTCCTTCCACTATGTTGATGCTTGGAATACCAGCTCAACTTGCCGGTTGTAAAAGAGTAGTTGTTTGTTCACCGGCAAAAGACGGAAGAATAAATGAAGCTCTTCTTTATTCAGCTTACAAATGTGGAATTAAGGAATTTTATAAAATTGGCGGAGTCCAGGCAATTGTTTTAATGGCTTATGGTGATAAGACAATTCAAAAAGTATCAAAAATATTTGGTCCTGGGAATCAGTATGTTACTTCTGCAAAACTTTTAGTAAGTATTGATCCTGATGGTTGTGCGATTGATATGCCTGCGGGTCCAAGCGAGCTTCTTATTATTGCAGATGAAAAAGCAAACCCTGCTTTTGTTGCGGCTGATCTTTTATCACAGGCAGAACATGGAATTGATTCGCAGGTTATTTTTGTTACTAATTCTAATGATCTGTTGAAGAAAGTTGATGAAGAAATTAAAATGCAGTTGAAAGAAATTCCAAGAAAAGATATTCCAAGAAAAGATATTGTTGCTGGATCTCTTAAAAATTCTTTTGCGTTGTTTGTAAAAAATATTGAGAATGGAATTGGATTCAGTAATCTTTATGCGCCTGAACATTTGATATTAAATGTGAAGAATGCTGCGAAATATAAACCAAGAGTAAAAAATGCTGGTTCTGTTTTTCTTGGTAATTATTCACCTGAAAGTGCAGGAGATTATGCTTCAGGTACAAATCATTCATTACCCACGTATGGTTTTGCAAAATCGTTCGGTGGAGTTACGGTAGAATCTTTTATGAAATCAATTTCATTTCAATCTCTTTCAAAAAAAGGATTGAAGAATATTTCAGAAACTGTTATTACACTTGCAGAAACAGAAGAATTAATTGCACATAGAAATGCGGTTAAAATCAGATTCATACAATAATTTTAATAGTGTCATTCCCACGAAAGTGGGAATCTAACGATAACAACAAAGATTCCCGTTTTCACAGGAATGACAATTGTGGTAATATAAATGAACATCAAAAATCTTGTTAGAAAAAATATTCTCAGCTTAAAACCATACACATCCGCGAGGGATTTGTACTCAAGCGGTATTCTCCTGGATGCTAATGAAAACAGCTTTGGTTCCACATTTAATGAAATTGATGGACTGAATCTCAACCGTTATCCGGATCCTCAGCAAAAGAAATTAAGAAAGCTCATCAGCGACTATCTTGGTATCAATGAAAGTAATTTATTCTTCGGTGTTGGCTCCGATGAAATAATTGATCTACTTATAAGGGTTTTCTGTGAGCCTAAGAAAGACAAAATACTTATTCCCGAACCAACCTACGGAATGTATAAAGTTGCAGCAGATATAAATGATATAGAAGTTATCAGCATTTTACTGAATGATGACTTCCAGATTGATCTGGAAACTATCAATAAAATTTTTACTGACGATACTAAGCTGATTTTTTTATGTTCACCAAACAATCCAACAGGAAATATCTTAAATAAAAAAGATATTCTTCATCTCTGTAAAAGTTATAACGCAATAATAATTGTTGATGAAGCTTATATTGATTTTGCTGAGAGCTCAACATTGGCAGAGGAAGTAAAAAACTATCCGAATCTAATCGTGATGAGAACATTCTCAAAAGCATGGGGACTTGCCGGAATAAGGCTTGGATACTGTATAGCCAATGAGGAAATAATTAATCTTTTGTTTAAGATTAAAGCCCCGTACAATATAAATTCTCTTACAACTTATGCTTTAACAAAAGCTGTACGGAAGGAAAAAGTAAAAGAGAGCTATGTAAAAAAAATTATCCGGCAGAGAGAAATAATTATAAAAGAATTAAACAAACTGCCTGGAATAATTAAAGTATTTGATTCCGATGCTAACTTTCTGCTTATTAAATGTATAAATGCTAAGAAAGTCTTAAAAAGTCTTGCAGATAAAGGAATTATTATCAGAGATAGAAGCAACCAGTTAAAGCTTGAGGATTGTTTGAGAATTTCAATCGGGACAGAAGAACAAAATAAAATTTTACTTAAAGCTTTGAAGGAAATTTTAAAATGAATAAAGCTATAATTGATAAAGAATTTCTTGATTTAAATTCAGACAAAGCAAAGAGCTTAGTAAGCGGATTAAAAAAATTATCTGAAAGAAATTTTATTCTTGAAGTTAAGGATTATTCTTTCTATAAAGATAATCTACTTACAAATATTCTTCATCTTGAGGGAATTGAAATAAATAACAAAGCAGAAGAAGGCAAAGATGTTTTTTCAATTCATTCTGATGGTATAGTTAAAAAAAATAATTCCGTGCTAAATAGCAAATCGCTTTTTAATAACTTTACTGAAGCAGTTGAAATCATTTTGAAAAATCTCAGAACAGTTTCCGTTAAAAGAAAAACAAAAGAAACAGATATTAAAATTGATTTATCTCTTGATGGAAAAGGAGAATCTGAAATCTCAACCGGTATAGGATTTTTTGATCATATGCTCGAACAGATTGCAAGGCATGGAAATTTGAATCTTTCAATTAAAGTGAAAGGAGATCTGAACATAGATGAACACCACACTATTGAAGATACTGGTTTAGCTTTGGGAGAAGCAATTAAAAAAGCATTAGGAGATAAGAAGGGGATAAAGAGATATGGATTTTTACTTCCGATGGATGATTCTGTTGCTTACTGCGGAATTGATCTTGGTGGGAGATCTTATTTAAACTTCAAATGTAAATTCAGCAGGAATAAAGTTGGAGACTTCCCAACTGAATTAACTGAAGAATTTTTCAGAGCTTTGTCTTCAGAATTAAAAGCAAACATTTACATACGAGCGAAAGGAAAGAATGATCATCATAAAATTGAAGCGATCTTCAAAGCTTTTGCAAAATCGCTTAACGAAGCATGCAGGTTTGATGAAAGAAATGAAGGATCTCTTCCTTCAACAAAAGGGATATTATGATAGCTGTAATTGATTATGGAGCTGGAAATGTTGCCTCTGTTGCAAATGCATTAACCGCTTTGAATGCAGATTTCAAAATAACAAACAACGAGTTTGAAATTTTAAAGTCAAACAAAATAATTTTTCCGGGAGTTGGCGAAGCATCATACGCAGTAAAACAGCTTCACAAACTTAATCTTTTTACAATGTTGCGCGTTTGCAGTAAACCAGTACTTGGGATTTGCCTTGGAATGCAATTGATGGCTGATCACTCGAAAGAAGGCGATGTTACAGGTTTGGGATTATTTCCCGGCTCAACTGAAAAGTTTGATGCAGAAATTTCCAAAGTTCCGCACATGGGCTGGAACAATATTGAAATCAGGAAGGAGAGTAAACTTTTTGAAGGAATTAAATCGGGTGAAATGTTTTACTTTGCTCATTCCTATTTTCTCCCGTTAAACATATATGCAACATCTGTTGCTAATCATAATATAACTTTCACTGCGTCTGTAGAAAGTATGAATTATTATGGAGTTCAGTTTCATCCTGAAAAATCAGGTGATGCTGGTTTGAAATTACTTAAAAATTTTGTTGAGCTATGATAATAATTCCCGCAATTGATATTTATGACGGCAAAGTTGTAAGGCTTTCAAAAGGAGATTTTAAGGAAGTCTCTTTTTATCATAAGAATCCTGTTCAGCAGGCACAGATATTTGAAGAAGCTGGTTTCAGCTTAATTCACGTTGTGGATCTTGAAGGAGCGAAAACCGGGAAGTTTAAAGTTCTTAATATCATTAAAGAGATAAAAGAAAAAACCAAAATAAAAATTCAGTTTGGTGGCGGAATAAGAGATGGTAAAACTGCAATGCAGGCTTTTAATGCAGGGATTGATTTTGCAGTTATCGGCTCTGTTGCTGTAAAGAACCGCGATGAATTTAAATTGATAGTTGAAAAATTTTCTTCTGAAAAAATTGTAACTGCGGCAGATGTATTGAATGAAAAAGTTTATATATCCGGTTGGACTGAAGAAGCAACTATTTCATTAAATGATTTGATTGAATATTGTATGGAACTTGGCATTAGAAAATTTATCTGCACAGATATAAGCCAGGATGGAACTATGAAAGGACTTAATACAAATCTTTATAAAAAATTATCCGATCATTTCCCTGAAATTAAAATCGTTGCCTCAGGTGGAGTAAAAGATATTGAGGAAATAAAAAAAGTAAAAAAAATTAACCCATATGCTGTAGTAGTAGGTAAAGCAATTTATGAAGGCAAAATTGATTTAAAGGAGTTGGCGGAACTTGCTAAGTAAAAGAATCATTCCATGTCTTGACGTGAAAGATGGAAGAGTTGTTAAAGGAACAAACTTCAACAATCTTGTTGATGCCGGCTCGCCTGTAGAACTTGGCTCAAGATATTCTAAAGAGGGAGCTGATGAATTAGTTTTTCTCGACATTACTGCTTCTGAAGAAAAAAGAAAAACTTTAGTATCGTTGGTAAATGATGTTGCAAAGGAAATAAGAATTCCTTTTACAGTAGGCGGAGGAATTTCTGAGTTAAAAGATATTGAGGTTTTGCTTAAAGCCGGTGCGGATAAAATTTCTCTCAATACGGCTATCGTTAAAAATCCACAACTGATTACACAAGCATCAAATCGTTTTGGAAGCCAGGCTGTTGTTGCAGCAATTGATGTTAAGCTTATATCAAACACTTACAAAGTTTTTATAAAAGGCGGAAAAGAAGAAACTGTTCTGGAAGGTTTTGAATGGTGCAGAAAAGTTACGGAACTTGGTGCCGGAGAAATTCTTCTCACTTCAATGGATAAAGACGGAACAAAATCAGGATACGATATTGAGTTCCTCAAAAAACTAAACTCAATTGTCTCAGTTCCGGTAATTGCTTCAGGCGGTGCAGGAAAGAAAGAAGATTTTTTACAGGCATTTAAAGAAGCAAATGTTGA
>CAYNUV010000052.1:0-11339 GCA_964400245.1 uncultured Ignavibacteriaceae bacterium | reverse complement strand
AAGGAAGTCTTTATTCATAAACTCTTTTTTTGTTATCTAAAATAACACTTTACTAAAGTAATATCAAAATAGATTTAATATTAAGTTTTTTTTATCCAGCATAGAATATGGGATCTTAGAAAAGGGAAAGCATTAAAAACGCTGTATAAAGAAGGATGAATCTTTGTAACAAAATAACTTATTGGCGGAGCTAAAGTTATTTTCCATATTGCTATTGTAGTCCCTGGAAATAATTTTTTTATTCTTTTTAGTCTTACACCTTTTACATCATTATTTTTAGGATTATTATAAATAAAATCATACCACAATATTCCGCCTCCAGGTTTAACAAGATCCCACATTTTATTAGCTAACTGATTTTGAAACTCATCATTCAGGATTGAACTAAAGACCATTGATTGAAAGACAATATCAAAATTATTATCAGGAAATTCTATATTCAATGCATTGCCTTCTAATAATATTAGTTCTGATGGCAAAATTCTTTTTGCTGCTTTTGCTCTCTCAGGAATTAATTCATTACCCATTAGTAAATGAGGACTGAAGCCGAGTTTAATAAATTGTAATAAATTATATCCACTTCCACAACCTATTTCGAGCAGTTTTAAATCTTTTATTGTAGATAAATTAAATTGTTTTAACCATTTAATTAAAATCCGTTCTTTCTCCTGGTTTATCATATAAACAGTAGGGTTCAAAGGACTATACTTATATGAAGAAATATTCTCACGCCGCAAATATCTTTGTTTAATATCTGCAAGTTCTTTATCAAGTTTGCCCTGTGTACTTGAATCTATTTCAGTCAATTTTATAACTGTTTCTTTTTGAAAATATTTTATTAATTCCAAAGATAAACCCAAAACCATAACCAACGTGTATTGCAGGATAAACAAGGAATGATTTTAATTTTTGATTCTCTGACAAACCTGATTTGAAAATAGTAAAAGATGTGAGCAGTAAATACATAATTGCAGGTATAATCCATAACCAGTTAAAATATATCACTGGTAAACTAAGAATGTACAAGCTAAATAAAGATGGGATCAAATGCCTTACCTTAACTTCAGATTTCACCTTTTTCAAAACTAATGGTTTGTAATAACCATACTGAAAATATTGTTTAAATAAACCTGAAAGATTTTTCCTTGGATAGTACCATAATTTAATTGCTGAACTTAAATATATTCTTTTCCCTTTACTCTTTGCCCTGTAATGAAATTCATCATCCTGGTTTCTTATTAACTGTTCATCAAAATATCCTACTTCAATAAATATCTCTCTTTTCCATGCTCCAAAAGTAACATGATCTGAGTATCCGTTGTATTCAATATTATGAACTTTACTATCACCAACTCCTAAAGGACTAGTGATTGCAGCTGCAACCACTTTCTGAAAATCTGTACTGTAAGCAACCCGAGTTGGTCCGCCTACAATATCAGCTCCGGTTTTTTCAAAAGTCTCTAAAATTTTAAGAAAATAATCCTCTGAATATTTTGAATGTGCATCAATCCTAACAATAAAATCACCTTTGCTTTCTTTGATGCCCATATTCAAAGCATAAGGAACTATTTTATATTGATTATTAATTAATTTAATATTCTGATATTCCAATATCCATTTCTGAACTATTTCTTTAGTTCTATCGCTTGAACCTCCATCAATGATAAGTAATTCTTTGTTATCCGGTTTTGAATTAACAAAAAAGCTTAAGATACTTTCAATATAATTTTCTTCATTGTATGTCGGACAAATAACACTGATTAGCTTCTCCATATTTTACAATATTTCTTACGATTCCCTGTCCTTTGTAACAAAAAAAACGAATTGTCCGCAAAATAAAAGCTTTATTGTGTTTATAGTAATAACCTTAAGTCTTAATAATCTTCCAACTATTATAATTAAAATATTTAAAGGTGATTCAACCCTTGAGAATATATTAAAAAATCCTGGACATCCTAATCCTCTCCTAATGATTAATGTCAATGAATCAATGCTTGGTCTCAATTCTAAAAGTTTTAGTTTTACGCCTTCAATTAAAACGCTAAATCCATATGGAGTAAAATTCCAATAACTAAAAGAATGAAACGGTTCAAGGTGAGACGTCGAACCAATAAAATACCCACCAGGTTTTAGTACTCTGCTTACATCTGATAGTAATTCTTTTGGATACCTTACATGTTCAAATACCTGTTTGCAATAGATTAGGTCAAAATAATTTTCGGGGAAAGGAATATTAATTCCATCAAATGAGACAAATTTTTCGTTACCTTCTTTCCTGCTTTGAACTTCAGGTGAATCTTCAATATCTAATCCGATCCATTCAATCTTCAAGTTTAAAGTTTTAAAAAAATTATATGACTCTCCTGTTCCACAACCCAAATCCAAAACATTAACCTTTTCCATTCTATTCCTATTTTTTAGAACTTGATTCACATAATTTTCAGCCGAGACTTTTCTTGTGTGATCAGAAGGAATATATTTTTTCAAAATATCATTCATTTATGATTACTATGATCGGTTACTATACTATTGTATAAATTTATCATATCACTCACTTTTTCATTCCAATCAAATTTTTTTATTACTCTTTCCCTACCTGCTTTACCCATTTGTATTCTCAGATTTTTGTCTGTTACCAGTTTATGGAAGGCTTCAGCCGCTTGCTGGATATTTCTATTTTCAACAATAAAACCGCTTAAATTATTCTCAACTGCTTCAGGTAAGCCCCCTACGTTTGATACAACAACAGGTATTTCACATGAAGAGGCTTCTATTACTGCTAATCCAAAACTTTCACTTTCTTCAATAGACAGCGTGGCATAAATCGTAAGCATATTATAATATTTGGGTATTTCATTCGGCTGAATGAAACCCGTAAACACTGTATCATTTTCCAATTTCAATTCATGGACTAATTTCTTTAAATGGCTTTCTAGAGTACCACCCCCGACTATTAATAATTTCAATGGATATGCCGGAAGCTTATCCTTTAATACCCTGAATGCCTTGATTAAATACTCAATGCCATATTTTTTTTCTAATGTTTTAATTGTTCCGATAACAATATCTTCAGTGCTAAATAATGAATCAGATTTCATCGGTTTAAATTTATCGGTGTCAACACCCAAATAAAAAAAATCAATCTCCTTATGCGTATATTTTTTTGTTTGAAGAAGCATTGTCTTGCTGGTTGACAATATTCTGTCTGCTTTGTTAAAATTGTAACTAATTAATTTTCTATGAAAAAAACTTTTCTCCGGGAAATTATAAATATCAGAACCCCAAACCTGGATTAAATATGGATGAAAATTTGTTAAAGCTCCTATCAAACCATAACTTGTTGCATATTGTGCATGCATAAGGTCAGGTTTAAAAGTTTTAATAATGTCTTTTACCTTAATAAGCGAAGTTATATAAACAATTTTTGAAAGAGCCCCATCAGATCTTACTTTTATCTTTGAGGAAACATTAATTGTTTCAATTTTAATCCCTTCTTTATACAAGTTTTTGTTATAATCATTAAAACCAAAAACGAAAATTTCTACCCCTCTTTCAAATAAAGAATTAACCCATCTTACAGTATGATTGGAAGCAGGATCAGAGAGCATTAAAACCTTCATCATTTTCCTGAAATTATTTCGGCATTTTGTTTTTCGAGTGAACTTACAAATTCAAATACATTTTTTTTTACTTCGTTAACTGAGAGCCCGCTCATACATTCAAACGAAGGACAGTCTCTTGTTGTTCTTTGTGTAAAACACATTTTTTCGTTTGCCTGGGGAGAACAATTTATTTTTTTAATAATATAATCTGTTTGCCCTGATAGTGGTTTATGAAAATCGGGATTGGTGGGTCCATATATTGTAAAAGTTGGTTTACCTAAAAGATTTGCGATATTAGTGGGACCAGAATCATTTCCAACAAAGAGCAAACACTTTTTTATTACACTGATTAATTCTGTAACAGATTCAGTTTCTACAAAACGAATATTCTTTTCTTTAATTTCAATGATTATATCTTGTGGTATTTTATTTTGCGGTGCAACTATACAGCATCTATATCTTTCGGTTAATGATTCTGCAAGAGAAATATACTTTTGCAAACCCCATTCTTTTTCTTTCAAACTAGTAAAAGGATGAAATAATATATATTCACACTGGCAATTATTTTCTATAGCCTGAGAACCAGACTTTGAAATGGGAAGTACATTTCTTATCGCATCTATATAATTATCAGTGATATGAGGTTGAGTTCTTATACCACTATAATTTGTGTAAAGTGAGCGATAATAAGGTTCATTAATTCCTGTTATATTTTTTGCTGATGAATTCAAGAGCAGTGATGCTGAAGTTATTGTCCCCGTCAGATCATATATCGTTAATGGGTTTAAGTTTTTTAAAACTTTTTTTGCTTTTTTCTTTGCAATCCTATCGCTGAAATAAAAGTCACTATGTTCAAGGTTAATAAAATCAATAGAATTAAAAACAATTCTGTAAATAGGTTCTGTCTCCGTAAAACAGACTAAGTAAATATCCTTATGATAGTTAATAATGTTTTTTATAGCAGGTATCGTGAATACTGCATCGCCTAATCTATGAAGAGCTACAATAACTGTGCTCCCTACAGTATTCTTTTTAATAAAAAACCTGTAAAGAATAATAACAGTATCGAATAACAAAATTGTTATCTTTTTATATGCCGGATTATTTTTTATATATCTTGAAAAGAACATATTTATAAAACTTAATTAATTTTCTGCTTCTGATTTAGATGCGGTTTTCCTTGCAATTATTACAATATTATCTCCCCTATTGTCTTTTGCCAGAGTGTCCTTCGCGTCATTAGTCCCAAAATATGTACTACTATTTTGAATAATCTTAATCGAATTATAGACTAAAGATTTAATATCCTTTTCCGGGTCTTTAGTTATACTCAATATTTTTTTATATAAATACTCTGCAAATTCGTGAATTCTTAACTGCAAAAGTGATGCGTGTAAATTATGTTTTAAATTAAATGTTTTTTCCCGGTTATTATATGAAAAACATTTCTCAATTGAATAACCCATTTTAGATAAAAGTGTTTGCAAAATGCCTTCAGAAAAAAAATAAATGTGGAATGGATTAAATGCTTCCCACTTTTTACCTAAGTTATCTATGTTTTTAGAATTCCCATTAGGTGTATCTATTATTAATATTCCATCGTTGCAAAGTATTTTATCAATACTTTTTAAGAATTCAACAGGATCCGGAACATGTTCTATAACATCCAAAGCCATAACGACCGGGAAAATATTATTCTGTTCATTTTTAGAATAGCTCTCAACTGTTCCGGTAAACGTTGGCACTTCAAATCTTGAGGTTGCAAACTGAGAAGCTTCGTTGGATATTTCAACGCCTTGTACTTTCCAGCCAAGATTTTTCATAAGTGCTAATAAATAACCTTTTCCACAACCGATCTCAACCACTCTTTTCTCTGTAATTCCATCTTGAATGAGAGCTGTTGTCCGAAGGAATAACGCAACAACTCTTTTAAATTCATCGGAATCATGGCGTTGAAAAAAATAATAATTTGCATCATATAATTTGAATAGTTCTTCATCAGTCAATCTGGGAGAATTGAATAAAAGACTACACTTGTTACATTTCCGAATTGAAAACTTTCCTGGATAATGAAGAGAAGAATAATCTATTTCAAATAAAAGTTCGCTCTTTATTGAGCCACAAACAAAACAGGTTTTGTGAACATCAATCTTCATAAATATTTTTTAAATAATTTTATAAGTATTCTATTAATAAATTTTTAGGTTAACATTAAGTCGCTGATAGATAGAAATTAAAATTCCAAAAATTAACCAAAAAGTCAGATCAGTAGTTATAAAACCGTAGTAGAGAAATCCAGTAACTTCAAAAAATGATCTTATAAAAAATCCAATTCCAATTCCTGTAATTGTTGTTGATATTATAAAATATTGTTTATTATTTTTTTTTGATAACTTCATTGTTCTAATGGCAATGTAAAAAAATAAGATAAATAAACTAACTCCTGTTAAAAAACCAAAAACTCCGTTTTCAGCGGTGTAATAAAGAAAAAAATTATGCGGTGTGTGTTTTCCCGCTTTCCATTCTTGGAATGCAAAAATGTTAGATGGAGCATAGTTATAAAAGTACTTATCA
This sequence comes from uncultured Ignavibacteriaceae bacterium, assembly GCA_964400245.1. Lineage (GTDB taxonomy): Bacteria > Bacteroidota > Ignavibacteria > Ignavibacteriales > Ignavibacteriaceae > RBG-16-34-14. Next base: position 5,163 of record CAYNUV010000052.1, on the reverse strand, counting down.
AAAAGATGGGGACCTACTCCCGTTATAGGATGGTCTTTTATAACATCCAATCCAGCTTCCCAAAAAATTTCTCTATGAGTTGTTCCTGTACGAAAATATAAATTAACAGTATCTTCTATAACAGGAATTGAAAGTAATAAGGTACTACTAACTACTATAATGGAAAACAATATCCTAAAAAATAAAGACCTTTTAAACACTAAAAGGATAAATGAGATACTTAATAAAGCAGCAATTATAAGTCCCCTGGAATTAGCAAGAATAAGAATTACTACATTGGAAAAAAAAAGAAATGATAAAAGATATTTATGTATTTTTTCTTTAAAATTATTCATTAAAAACATCGCAGTTAAAAGAGTTATAGAAACAAAAAATATAACGGCACCTGTATAAACAGCACTACTATATAATTCGATATTCTCTTTCATCACGCTTCTTATCAGATAATCTTGAAACCCAAGTTGATATAAATCTAAATACATCCTTATTGATAAGATCAAAACGGCTGCAAAAATAGAGTAAAAATACAAGTAAATGTTTTGCTCATCTTTTAAAAAAGAATAAAACATATAACAGATAATAAAGAATGTGAACATCGTTATGACTGTAAAAAATCCAGTCTTGGGCTCAGATGAAAAGATTGTTGAGACAATTAGACTAATAAACAAACCAACCAAAAAAAATAAAATTTCTTTCGGTAACTTTAAATATTTATCGAATTGAAACCCATATTCCTTAATGAACAATAAAACTAATAAGCTGGTTAGAAGTACATTTATATAAACTCTGAGTTCTCCAAAAAAATCTGAAGGTGCAGCTAAATATCCAATAATTATGATTGATAATACTGCTTTGTTTCCAAAAAAATGAAAAAGAATAAAAATAAGAATTAATAAAAAAGGGAGTAGCATAAATGAAGAAAACAAAGAAAGTAATATAGCTACGCTGCAGGAACTAATTATCAACTTCTTATTATTAATAGTCAATTTAAAGTTCAACTTTGACTATCAGACTTATTAAAATATTTGTTAGATATCTGTATCAACTTTATATCTTCTCTTCTTTACTCTTATGAGCCATACAAATAAAATCCTGAGTTATTATTTCTTCAGCGCCTCCCGTTTCAATTATCCTTACTGATTTCACAACTAACTTAATAATTTTCCAGAGTATCAATCGTATAAGACCTTTAAAATTCTTGAAAGTTGGTCCGGTTTCATAGTACTTTATTTGATTAAATCCTGTTAGTCTAAGTATTTGACCAAGAGAATTAGGATTAAAAATAGTCAGATGTGTGAGATCACCATAAATAACGTGCTGTGGAAATAATCCTTCTCCATTTGGTGTATGAATTATTAATATACCATTCTTATTTACCAAATAATTTAAACCTGTAAAAAAATCCAAAAGCTCATTTTTATAGAAATGTTCCACTACATCCAATGCAAAAATGATATCAAATTTGTTTTTGTTTACCTTAATAAAATCGAAAATATTGCAAACATCAGCATTTAGTCCTTTGTCTCTTGCTCTTTTGACTTGTTGTTCCGAAATATCAATCCCGTAAAGATTATTAAATCCTTCCTGTTTGAGAAATTGAAGCATTAGCCCCGACCCACAACCTATATCTAAAATCGCTGCATTTTTAGGGAACTCCTTAATTAATTGTAAATACCATCTTTTGTATAGCTCATATTCAGATTTGATATTAATTGAATCTTCATCCCCGATAAATTTTTTAAATGTAGAAACATACTTGCTATAAAGTTCAGATCGAAAATCTTTTGTTTGCTGATTCATAGTTATGCAAGTCTAATATTTTTTATGAGCCTTATTAATATTTGAGCCGATGTGTTTTTTAATAAAAATATATTTAGGAAGAAAATTGCTAAAAATAAAATGATTTCAACTGAAGAAAAGAAAATACTTCCTGGAAAGAAAAATGAAATCTGCCGGGTAATAAATATAGATATTAAACCGTTTAACAAATGGAAAAATAATTCTGTAAAAAAAAACGTTTTATTCTTAAATGCTAATCGTTTATAAACTAATAAAAGCGAACCAAAGAAAAAAAATACATAACTAATCGAAGTGCTTAAAGCAAGTCCATTTTGATCCATGCTGTTAATTAATATATAATTAAATAAAATTTTTATTGCTATTCCACAAATAGTAATGTAAAGCAACTTATCAATTAACCCTGTACTATAAATTATTTTATTAAGGATACTATAGGATGCATAGAAAATAATACTTGAGGAATAAAAAAATAATGCTTCACTTGTAATAAAAGTATCTGCCCCCGAAAATTTACCTCTTTCAAAAATTATTTTTAATATAATATCTCCATAGAACATAAATAAAAACATTACAGGCACAAAAATAACTATGTTAATGACCATTCCATCATTAAATACTTTTTCTAACTCTGCATTTAAATTCTTACTATATAAATAAGAAAATCTTGGAAAGATTGCTGTTGACAAAGCAATAGATACTATTGATAAAGGAAGCATGAAGATTGTTTGAGCATAATTTAAAGCAGAAATTCCACCAGTGGTAACCATATTAAAAAAGTATCTGTCGGAAATTACATATAACTGCCCAATACTCTCTATTAAAATAATTATCATTAATGAAGCAGAGGCTAATTTTTTATAAAATCCTAATGAAGCAGTTAAAGCAGGATGACCGAAAAACAATTTTCTGGATTTAATAAATAAAAAAATAAATTGTAATACAGAACCAATTATATATCCAAAAGGAATGGCATAAATATCTATATCTTTTAAAAGAAATACGACTAGTAAAATAATAATGTTAAGTAATAATTGAGAAATTGCAGCATATTTAAACTCAAAAGTACTTTGCTGATAAGCTGTTATGACAGAGACACCACAATTAATCGGAATAGTAAATAAAAACAAATTGAAAATACTAAGTGCCATTTTTTTTGAAGAAGGATCGGGATTCTGAAGATATGAACCAATTATAAAATCTGAAGATATATAAAGTAATCCGGATATAATAATACCTACAAAAATGAAAAAATAGAAATTTGCCCGGATGAAATTCTCTGAGAGGATATCATCTATTTCTTTAAGTTTATTATATGCAGGAATTAAATAATTTTGTGCTAAACAAAGGATAATAATATTTATAGTTAAAGGAAGTACAGCTCCAACAAGATAAATATCAAAAGTTGCACTCAACCCAAAAAAACTTGCAAATAAAATTTCCCGGAAAAAGCCAAGTCCTTTTGAAATTAATCCAAAAGCAGCAATAAATATTGTTGCTCCAGCAACAGTAGATGTAAATTTATTATTCATTTAAGGATGAATTGTAATGGCTGGTTTTTCCCAAATATTTTAAACACTTCCTGCATTTAATTTTTTGGTACCGCTTAATTTAAAATGAATATTAAAATTTGGTCCTTTGGGAAAGGCAATTTGACTTTTAATTTATTTTCTTAAAATAATCTATTGTTATCCTCAATCCTTCATCTCTTCCAACTTTCGGATCCCAACCCAAAATCTTTTTTGCTTTTTCAATATTTGGTTGTCTAATTTTAGGGTCATCTTCAGGGAGTGGTTTATAAATTATTTTGCTTTTTGAACCTGTCAGTTTTATTACTTCTTCAGCAAATTGTTTGATAGTTATTTCATCCGGGTTCCCGATATTAACCGGATCTGATTCATTTGATAATAACAATTTGAATATTCCATCCACAAGATCGGATACATAACAAAAACTTCTTGTTTGTGAACCATCTCCATAAACTGTGATATCTTCTCCTTTTAATGCTTGTCCAACAAAAGTGGGTAATGCTCTCCCATCATCTAATCTCATTCGCGGGCCATAAGTGTTGAATATCCTTACAATTCTTGTTTCTAATCCATGATACCTGTGATATGCCATTGTTATTGCTTCAGAAAATCTTTTTGCTTCATCATAAACTCCTCTTGGGCCGATTGGATTTACATTACCCCAATAGTCTTCGCTTTGCGGATGAATTGCAGGATCTCCATATACTTCTGATGTTGAAGCTAATAAAAAACGAGCTTTCTTTTCTTTTGCTAAACCTAAAACTTTATGTGTTCCTAAAGATCCAACCTTCAAAGTTTGTATTGGAAGTTTAAGATAATCAATTGGGCTGGCAGGTGATGCAAAATGTAAGATATAATCAACTCTATCCGGAACATGAATATAATTTGTTACATCATGTTTCAAAAAAGAGAAATTCTCGTTTCCAAAAATATGAGAAATATTATTAATATTACCAGTTAGTAGATTATCAATACACCAAACTTTAAATCCTTCTGCAAGGAGAAGATCACAAAGATGAGAACCTAAAAAACCTGCTCCTCCAGTTACAACTACAGTATGTTTATACAATTTTACACCTTGTTTTTATTTAAATACATAAAAGTTTTTCTTTCACTAAAAACTACAAAAAGAGACATTGCAAAGAAAATAAATATACCACCCGTAACTGAAGCAAATATTACTTTTGGACCAACCGCTCTTAAAGGTGTAATAGCTTCATCAAGAACATCAACTGTTGGCAGATCCCTGTTCTCCTGGATTCTTTCTTTATAATACTGTTGTTGAAGTAATGTATAAACCTCATTCTGAATTTTAACTTCTCGGAGTAATGTTGCCAGTTCTTTACCAAGTTCAGGGACTTCTCTGAATGCAAGCACATAATCCTGATTGCCAAGCTCCATTTTATAATACTGTTCCTGCAATTGTTCCAGTTTTTTTCTTAAAGCCATCAGTTCTTTACTATCTTCTTTTAAGTTAGATTTCATCAATCCAATTTCTATTTCGGTTTTCATTATTTCGCTTTTTATTTTTGCTGCGGCATCAATTGCAGCTTTTAACTGTTCCGGTAAAGCTACTGTTTTATTTCTTTCCTGGAAATTCATTAAGGCGCTTTCAACGGAATCCATAGCTATTCGTGTTTTTATTAATTCAGTTTCAATATACTCTCTTGCTTTTTTAGCTTTAGACGAAAGTTTTTCTCTGTTAATTTTATCAAGAGCTTCAATGTAAGAGTTTGTTAATTCAGCAGAAAATTTTTTAACTGAATCAAGATCATCAAAAAGCAATGGTACTAAAGATGAAGAAATCCTGACACTGATTTTTACAATCCCCTCTTTC
>CAYNUV010000051.1:0-11582 GCA_964400245.1 uncultured Ignavibacteriaceae bacterium | reverse complement strand
AAAATATCCTGGATCAAAGTTATTGCAGAATATAATGAACCGGTAAACTCGAGTGTAAATGGAGAATAAAATCCCTGTATAATTGATTCGATTACAGCAAAGAGAAAAAGAACAAATCCCCAAAAAATTAATAAGTGTAAAATCCCGGCTTTAGGGTCACGCAAAAGTTTTGTCTGAACAAATGCAACTGTCCAAACTCTTTTCAATCTTTTTCCATAATTATTAAATCTTTCATCTTTCTTTTTAGCTACTAGCATATAACGGATAAGATTTCTGCAACTCCATGTGAAAAATAAAATTGCCGTAACAAAAAACAGGATAAAGAAAATATTTTTTAATTCCATTTAATTTTGATTTAATCGCCTCAGGGTTTTTTGGTATTTCTTTTCGTAATACCAAAGTAAATAGTTGCTGCTGCAAATACTTTAATAACTGTCCACATTGAAAATATGGCAGCACCTGCTTCTACTGCTTCTGAAAAATTCTTTATAAAAAATAAATGAAGATAAAGGGTTCCGACAAGAATAATTACTATTGCACCAATAAACATTGATGAAACAACAATAGCATAAGATTTATTAATTTCAATTAAATAACCTGTTATAAAAGCAGCCAAAGGAAAAGCAAGTAAATATCCTCCGGTTGGTCCGAACAAACGGGCAAATCCAATAGCTCCATCCGGAATTTGTGCAAAAACCGGTAACCCGATTACTCCAAGAGCTAAATAAAGTAGCTGACTATACGCTCCTTTTTTAGCACCAAGAAAAGCTCCTGCTAGTAAAACTGCAACAGTTTGTAATGTAAAAGGAACCGGCTTTACAGGTATTGTAAATTGGGCTGCAATCGCAGTTAAAAAGGAAAAAGAAATAATCCAAACAATTTTATTTTCTGCTGCCTTAAGTAAAACACTTTTGAATGATAAACTCTTTGCAGTTTCATTGGAACGCATATTTGCCCTCATTTAAGTTTTTGAGTTAATAAAATTTGTTTTTTCAAAAAGTTTTTAAATCCGGGATTTGATTCTAAAAACAGATGTTGAATAAAGTTCATTAATTTCTTTTCAATTGTTTTTTCCACAAATTTTCAATTTAGAATGACGAAATTACAATCGCATAATGATATAATTTTACTTTAAACAGCTAAAACTGAATTCTGATAAACACTTTATGGATGGTAAAAAACGAAATTCCTGGCTCATCTTTTTCAAATATGCTTATTAAAGAAGAAAAAGTCAAGAATTTTGCTTGTTTTGAAAGTTTTTTAATAAATAATTTATTTTAGTTCAAAATGAAGGAAAACTTGCAAATGTTGATATATGTTTAGTTTCTTTTGTTTTCATTAGCTATTTAATTATTTTTTCTTGTAATTATTGAATAATAGAACTTTAAGTTTCAAAAATGAGATATTTATTAGTAATTCCTTCAATTGATATTAAAGATGGCAAAACCGTAAGGGTTGTTCAGGGAATTCCCGAACTTGATTGCCATGAGTATGGAAGTGATCCTGTTGAAATGGCCAGAATATGGCGCGCAGAAAATGCCAAGCTTCTTCACGTAGTTGATTTTGATGGAGCCTGGGAACATTCAAGAAAAAATTATAAGATTATTGAAGAAATTTGTTCATCAGTAATTATTCCTGTTGAATTTGCCGGGGGTATCAGAAATCTTGATGATGCAAAACAAATTATGGATACAGGTATAAGCCGGCTCGTAATAAGTACAATGGCATTAGAAGATCCTGATGAATTTAAAAAAGTGTTTGAACTTTATGGACCTGCAAAAATTGTAACAAGTCTTGATGTAGTTGGTGAAGAAATAATTATACGCGGCAGAAAAAAGAAGACAGGAATTTCTTATAAAGAATTTGTAAAAAAGATTTCTGATTTTGGAGTTGAAAGATTTATAGTTACTGATGTTAAAAGAAACGGAGTTCTTGGAGGTCCAAATCTTGAGCTTACAAAACAAGTTGCTCTTCTTACAAATAAAAAAGTTACTCATTCCGGCGGAGTAAGAAATAAAGATGAACTAATGGATATTCAAAAACTTATGCCTCTTGGAGTTGATTCGGTTATTGTTGGCAGAGCTTTATATGAAAATAAATTTCCCTGCCAGAAAATGTGGCGGGTAGCGGAATCAGGAATTTTCAACTGAGGTTATAAATGAACGAGAAAAAAAAAGTTGTACGCAGCAGTTTTTGGGCAAACATTTTTAACTCACCTGCCGAAAAAACAAATCTCAAAAAATCTTTGCATTCAATTCCTCTGTTCGACAAACTTACAGGAAGAGATCTCTCAAACCTTTTAAATATTATTCATAATAGGAATTACCTTTCAGGTGAATATATTTTTTACCAGGGTGATCCGGGAATAGGTCTTTATATAATACACGAAGGTGAAGTAGAAATAAAAAGAACAAATGAAACCGGAAATATTGTCCCCCTGGCTATTTTTATACCCGGAGATTTTTTTGGTGAACTTGCACTTATTGATGGAGAAAAAAGATCAGCATCTGCTATTGCAAAAACAGATTGCAGGCTTGCTGTAATTTTTAAGCCCGATCTTGATGAATTTATTGAAGCTTACCCGAGGAAAGGTATTAAAATCCTGCAGGGAATTTCACAGATTGTTGCATTTCGTTTAAGAAAATTAAATGAAGACTATTTTTCTCTTCTAAATAAATCAATTATAACATCGGAGACAGACTATGAAACCCAAAATAAATAAAGTAGTAGTACCAATAGATTTTTCCGACTATTCAAAAAGCTCTTTGAAATATGCTGTTAACTTTGCGAAATATTTTAATGCTTCCCTGATTCTTGTTTATGTGGTTGAACCCATTATTTATCCGCCGGATTTCAGCATGGGGCAAATTGCAATTCCAACTCCCGGACTTGAAATGGATAAACGTGCGGAAGAAGAATTAACCAAACTTGCGGAAAAAGAAATTCCTTCCGGTCTTTCAGTAAAAAAGATTATAAAGACAGGGAAACCATTTGTTGAAATAATTGAAACAGCCGCTGAAGAAGATGCCGATTTAATAATTATTGCTACACATGGCCATACAGGAGTTGAGCATATTTTATTCGGAAGCACTGCTGAAAAAGTTGTTAGAAAAGCTTCTTGTCCTGTTCTTACTCTAAGAGAACCAGCAAAAGGATTTAAGATTAAAGAAGAGATTAAAAAATAAACTCTTACCCAAACGGATTCTTCGAAATACTTCTTTAATTGGTATATAGTTTGTGAAACAAATAAAGTTTTTTATTAAAGGAGACCTATATGCGAAATTTTTTACTGCTTACTATAATCTTTTTAACTTTATCTAAAACATTTTCACAGTTCAGAGAACCACACGCAGGCGGAGAATTCAAAATTCAATCGGACTGTGTTTGCGTAACTGAAGAACAGCGGCAAAGAATTTTTGCAAAAAATAAACAAGCTATTGCTCAACTCACCGCGGAAGGAAAAATAGTTATTTCTAAATCTAATGCTGTTAGTTTTATTTGGCCATTAAGGCAGGCAAGTAATAGTAACGATTACAGCTACTATGGAATATCTAATTATATAGATCATAATCCGGCTTATAACGGCCAGCTTTTAGATTACAATGGCGGTATAAGAACTTATGATGTTCAGGGTTATAATCATAAGGGAACGGATATTTTTACCTGGCCTTTTTACTGGTATAAAATGAATAACAACCAGGTTGAGATCGTTGCAGCAGAGGATGGTGTTATAATAAATAAAGATGATGGCAACTTCGATCATAACTGCTCTTTTAATAATGGAAACTGGAATGCTGTTTACTTAAGTCATAGTGATGGAAGTGTTACCTGGTATGGCCATATGAAACTAAATTCCTTAACAACAAAAAATGTTGGAGATGCAGTTACTGCAGGAGAATATCTTGGTGTTGTAGGAAGTTCAGGTTCTTCTACAGGTCCCCATTTGCATTTTGAAGTTTATTCAAATATTTCCCAAACGAACTTAATTGATCCGTGGTTTGGTTCTTCTAATTCTACAATAACTTCATCCTGGTGGCAAAATCAGAAACCATATTTTGAGCCTAAAATAAATAAAGTTGCAACTCATTCAGATGAGCCGGTATTTCCACAATGTCCTCAAGAGGAAATACTGAACCTGAAGAATAATTTTGTTTCCGGAGATACTATTTTCTTTTATACTTATTACCAGGACCAGTTAAGGAATATGGTTAGCTCATACAAAGTTTATACACCCGATAACCTTGTGTGGAGTCAATGGTCAGCTTCATTAACATCAGATAGTTTTTGGGTTGCGTCTTATTGGGGATGGTGGAATATTCTTCCATCAAATGCAGCACAGGGTGATTGGAGATTTTCCGCTGTGTTTAATGGTCTTGAGTATTCTCATACATTCCAGGTTAATGTACCAAATGCAGTTGAAGATGATGATAAAACACCCACTGGTTATTTTGTTAGTGACAATTATCCCAATCCATTTAATCCATCAACAAAGTTAAATTACAGCATTCCAAAATATGGCTTGGTAACGATAAAGCTGTTTGATATTTTAGGAAATGAAATAAAAATTCTGGAGAATGGCTATAAATCTTCCGGGAATTATGAATTAACAATTGATGGAAACGGACTACAGAGTGGAGTTTACTTTGTTTCTTTAAGAACTGGTAATTTTATGGAAACAAAGAAGATTGTATTAGCAAAATAAAAAGCACCACCAAATCTCCCCAAAGGGGAGACTTTTTGAGAGGATATTTTTTATTTCACTACAATCATCTTCTTAGTAGAAACATAGTTTTGAGCAGTCAGCCTGTAGATGTAAACTCCACTGGAAAATCTTGATGCATCAAATTTTATTTCATAATAACCTGCTTTTTGTTTTTCATTGACCAGCGTCGTTACTTCGTTTCCCAGTATATCAAACACCTTTAAAATCACTGAAGTCTCCCCTTCGGGGAGATTTAGAGGGGCTAATTGATATTGAATAGTTGTTGTTGGATTAAAAGGGTTTGGAAAATTTTGCTCAAGCTTATAGTCTTTTGGAAGCGTGTAGATAAAAATAAATTGCTTTGTTGTTAAAATTCCTCTGTTACCTTTAATGGCAAATTCTACCGTATCTTTTTTATTAATCAGAGCATCTCTCTTTATATCAAAAGAAAATATTGCTTCTGTTTCTACTTTCGGATCTATCTTTTCAATCATCTGCTCTTTATTAGTAAATAGCAAATTCTCGGAAGTTTTTGATAGCCAAATTCGAACTCCTTCTGCATTTTTTATTTCTGATTCGTTTGATATTGAAAGAACTATCTGATTTCCTTTGCTTCCCGGGGTTAAATCATAAATATTTTGTGCAAAGGATATTGTGGTTAAAAATACAACCACTAACAAAGTTTTAATTTTCATTTTTATTCCCTTTCTATTTATAAATTTATGGGCACGGAGTTGAATTTTTATTTGCTGTTACATTTTGAGCATTTAAGGTCCACGTAAGATTTTTCCCATCAAAGTTTACCCTAAATACATTTGTATGAGTTCCCGGAAGAAAAATTGTTGGCTGTCCTCTATCAGGAGGATTAGGCGAAAATTTATTTTTTGTTCCTTTAGGAATGAAAACTCCAACACTGTTGTTATTATTATAACCGAAGAATGCAGTATAAGAACCACCGCCGTTGTTCCGTACGCACTGAAGTATTGGAACTACTGCCTGTGGTAAGGTATTGGTTGTAGTGAAAATTAAAGTATCAGAGATTGAACCATAGTTTGCTTACCCAAACCGGGTAATTACCAACTGCAGAAAAATTACCAGTAGGAAGTCTGAAAGTCATAACCGAGTCTGAAACATAAGTTGTGGTTTTAGCCTGCCCGTTAAAGTAAGCAATTGATGAGTCTGTGAAAAACTCTCCTGTTACAGTAACAGTTATTGTGTCGGCTGTAGCAAATAAACCCAAGGTATAGCAAGTGCAGGAGAAATTGAGTTTAAATTAAGCTTTGTTAAATTATAAATCTCCGGTTCTGTCTCTAAGTTTAAAACGTAATAAATATCGTTGGGATAATTATCGAAGGTGTAAATAGTACCACCTTGAGGAACATTCAGAGTTTTAAATAATTGTCCACTTTGAGTATTATATATTTTTACTAGGCCTGTGTGATAATAACTTAACGAATCATTTAATGTATCAGAATATGTTTCCAATATTAATGTGTATTCTCCATTACCCTTAAAATATGCTTCAGATTCTCCATCATTGTAAATGAAAGGAGAACTCGTATCAGCATCAAAATCATAAAATTTGTAATAAAAATCTTGGTCCGGATTTCCATAGAATACAGGATAAGATTGAATAATCCCTTTTCCATTTCTGCCAAATACTAAACTATAATCAAGTGCACCTGAATGTCCCCCCAATTCTAATAAATTTCTTTTGTTTGTATCTGATTTGTTTCCATTGAATAAGTCCATACCTGATCAATATCATTAGAATCAACGTTAAAAAAATAAATACTATCATTATCTGAAGAGAAAAATGAACATCGAGAAGGATCCATTAAAAGATTAGGATAAGCAGTTTTTCCCAAATTTAATTCTGACGTGATGGTTCCTGTAAGTATGTCAAATACACTGATCTTTGCATAATCATCTGAAAAAATGTATAGTTTATTTCTTTGTGTAGAATACAACATTTCATTTACTTGCACGACGGGAGAAAATCATCATCGGTATTAGTAGTTATATTGTAACGATTAATTTTTGTAAGCTCTCCGAATAATGTATCCGAATAAGCTGCATTGTAAAAAATATATGGCTGAGCTTTTATATCAATTAAAGATATAAAGCAAAAAACTAACAATATTATCAATGTTTTACGTTTCATTTTATTTTCCTTTTTATTTTAATTTCCGCCACCAAGTTGGATATATTTATTATATACAATTTTACCATATTCAGATTTTCTACTCGGATCTACTTCCCATTTCTTTCCAGTCCATCTATAATATTTTTCCCCTCTTCCTCTATGATAATTTTGGAAAGCATTAGTCCAAATATATTTATCTTCATTGGGTGCACCATGATTTTCATAAATTTCATCATAAGCGGTTTGTAATTTTTGTTTACCACCATCAACATTAGCTTTCCAATTCCAAAGCTGTCTTTCGGTAGCTGCGGGTGTATTATCAATTTGCATTAATCCATATCCATTTTTCGGACCATATAAAGGCTAGCCTGCTTCATTATAGGGCCACCAAAAAATTTGATTAATTCCTATACCGGTGAATTGATTCTCTTTTGACTCAATCTGTAATATTGCTTTTATTTTGTTTGAGTTAGCATATGCATAAATTGTTGATGGATCATCAGGATTAGTACCAAGAATTTTTCCAGAAGGAATTTCTATAAGTTTTGCAAGAATTTCCCCAGTTTGATTATTCTTTGCTGTTAATGTTATAAACACATTTCCACCTGTAAATATCTCATTACTTGTTTCATCGTACCATTCATCTGTTTCACCTTCACAACCATAATATTCTTTAGGAAAATTAGGATCTTGACTAGGTTGTACAGCTTTAAAATAAAAGAACCCGCTGTCTACATCAAAAGGTACTGTCCATATTGTAAATATATTTCCAAAATCCGCATATGAAAGGCCTTGAAATTCACTCCTGCTTATACGCTCACAAACAGAAACATAGCCGGAAGTGCGTCTAGAATAATGCTTCAAAACAATAAATTTCCACTCAAATTTAATTGCTTCTGAGTAAGATTTCATAAATACTGCTGAACAATTAATAGCTGGCATTTGAGGTATTGCTGATATCTCATTAATCGTTGTTGGAGTAGGATATATAATTTTCAAAGGATTTTCAACTGACGCTCTCGCATCATCATAACTGCTTGAAAGAAAACTTCCATAATGACAATAACTTTCCATCTGTTCAGTTTGATTGTTGTTCTTATTAGTTTTTGTTTGCTCAATTATACCAACCCTTAAAAGCACATCTCCACTATCAGTAACAGATGTATCTGCAATAAAATATATAGGTTGTGTTACTCCGTAAATATAATTCGTATCAACACCGTCAGCGTGTATTTTACCAAGTATGCAGCCATCAAGCATTCCTACCTCATAGGTTTGTGTCGTGTCAAAATCAACCAATGTTCCGTCCGGTAATCTTTTCTTAATTATAACTTGTGCAGTATCTCCTGCAAATATTTCAGAAGGTGATATAGTAACATCTAAACTATCCCATTTTATTGTTATCTGTTCACTTCCATATTTTCGTGATAAAAATGTTCCATTGGGTGTGCAATCTAAACATTCAGTTCTGTTTGTTTTTCCAGCATCATTACCTGGTCTTCCCCAACAACCTCTGCTAAAGTTTTCATAATTTATCGTTACTATCAAAGTTGTATCTCCCGGGGGTTTCATTCGGTGCAGCATACTCATATTCTCCGCCTCCAAGGTAATTTAAGCTTCCATAATTGGGTTCAATAGTTATTGTTTTTTGTATTATATCATCATTGTCTTCATCGTACTCATATTGCCCAATCCAAAGCTGCATAGTTGTTATTTCACCCGGTTCTATATCTTCGGGTGTAAATATTAATGTAACTTCAGTTGAATCAAATACATCATAAACGCATCCCATAAAAGTGGTATCGCTTCTTCCTCCTTCCGGATTAAGCTCCACTTTTTCTTTTATAGTTACCTGTGAAAAAGAACTAGTGTAAAACATAAGTATAAATAAAGCTAATAAAGCATAGCTATTCCCTACGAAAAATTTCTTTTTCATTTTGCCCTCTCGAAAATAAATTTTTATCTAAAGATGAAACTCTAAAGGTGTGCTGTTTTTTCTGTTTGAAATGTCGAAACTGATCCAGAACCATTGAACCCCCATTTGGGTTTAATTAGTATTTAATTTCTTGAGAAGAAACTAAAGTTTTGAAATTAAAAAGTCAATAGTCTGTATAAATTTTTGTAAGAAAAATTTTAATCGTAAATATTGTGCCAGTAGAAGTGTCATCAAATCGAAAGGAACTAATTCTTCCTGTCTATTACAAAATCTACAAGTGCTTCAAGAGCTATTTTGCTTTGTGAATCAGGAAAAACTTTTAATGCTTCTTTTGCTTTTGATGAATAGGAATGTGCTTTACCGAGTGCATAATCAATTCCTTTATTCCTGCGGACAAAATCTATTATTTCAATAACACTCTCTTTACTATGTCCGTTCTTAATCATCTTTCTGATGTTTGAGGCTTCGCCGTTTGAAACCTGGTTTAAGGAATAAATTAATGGGAGTGTGATTTTCTTTTCTTTGATGTCTCCGCCAACAGGTTTGCCAATCAACTTTGCCTTTCCTTCATAATCAAGAATATCGTCTCTAATCTGGAAAGCAATTCCAATTGATTCTCCAAATTGCTTCATTGCTTTATGATATTCCGGATTATCTGAAACGCTTAAAGCACCTATCTCGCAGCAGGTTTCAAGCAAAGAAGCTGTCTTATCTGTAATAACTTTGAAGTATGTTTCTTCATCTATATCTAATTTTCTTGTCTTTTGAATTTGGAGAAGTTCCCCTTCAGACATACGCTTAACTGTATTTGTAATTACTCCGAGGAAATCATAATCTTTACCATCAACTGCAATCATAAGTCCGCGTGAAAGTAAATAATCTCCCATCAGCACAGCAGCTTTATTTTTAAAAACTTTATTCACAGACCAAAAATTTCTTCTCTTATCTGCATTATCAACAACATCATCGTGAACCAGTGTTGCAGTATGCAGAAGTTCTACAAGGACAGCTCCCCTGTAAGTTCTATCATTAACGCCTCCGGCTACTTTAGCTGAAAGAAGTACAAGCAAAGGGCGTATCTTTTTTCCCTTTTGCCTTATTATATAACGGGCAATGAGATCAACCAATCCAATTTTAGATTTCATCGCTGATTTGAAAATATCCCCAAACTTATCAAGCTCTGTTTTTATAGGTTTGCTTATTTCAGAAAGGTCTTTAATCAATTTTTCTTCTGGGATAATTTTGAAATTAATATACTTATTTCATATAGGATTACCAATGGAACTGCAAGTACAACCTGTGAAACCGGATCAGCACCGGGAGTTAAAAATGCTGCCAGAACCATAATTATTACAATTGCATGACGCCGGTATTTTTTCATAAAAGTTGGGGTTAAGATGCCAAGCTTTGTTAAGAAAAAGGAAATCATCGGAAGCTCAAATATAAATCCGGCTGCAAGCATTACACTAATTATGATTGACATATATTCATCAATGGCAAATTGGTTTTCAATTATATCCGATCCAAACTCAGCGGCAAACTTAAGTGTAAGCGGAAGCATAACGAAATATGCAAATGCAACCCCGCTAAGAAAACAAACTGAAGAAAAAATAACGATCCATGCAATATAACCTCTCTCTTTTTTTCTTAGTGCAGGAGCAATAAATTTCCACAACTGCCAAAAAATATTTGGAAGGCTTAGAATTACGCCACCCATAAGTGCAACCTGGAAATACAGGAATAATTGTCCAAACGGTCTGAGGTTCTGCAATTTAGCAAATGAATCGCGTGCAGGTTTTAACAGGACAACATCAACAAGAAAATCTATAAATATCCAGCAGATTATTGTACCAAGAATTAAACCGATAATAGTATAAATTAATCTCCATCTCAGTTCCTCGAGGTGTTCAAGAAAAGTCATTTCCTTTTCAGTGTATTCATCATCTTCAGGTTCTCTGGACATTCATTAACCTAATTCTGCATAGAGAGAAAATTTTGAACAAAGTTGTTTAATATTTTCTTTAACCTGGTTAAGCTTATTTTCATCTTCAAAATTATTTATCGCATCATTAATAAAACCTGCAATAACCTGCATTTCATTTTCCTTCATTTCTCTTGTTGTTACAGCAGGAGTTCCAACTCTTATACCGCTCGTAACAAAAGGACTTCTCTGATCGAAAGGGACCATATTTTTATTTACGGTAATTCCTGCTTTCTCCAAAGAATTTTCCGCTTGCTTGCCTGTTATATTTTTGTTTGTAAGATCAATAAGTAAAAGATGATTATCTGTTCCGCCTGAAACAATATCAAAATTATATTCCAGCAATTTTGATGAAAGAGCTTGCGCATTTTTAATTATCTGTTGTGCATAAACTTTAAATGAATCCTGAAGAGCTTCTCCAAAAGCAACAGCTTTAGCCATAATTATGTGCATTAAAGGCCCGCCTTGAATTCCCGGCATAACCTGACTATCGAGAAGTTCAGACATCATTTTAATTCTGTCACCTTTTGGAGTTTTAATTCCAAATGAATTTTCTTTATCTTTACCCATTAGGATGATGCCGCCTCTTGGTCCACGGAGAGTTTTGTGAGTTGTTGATGTAACAACATCGCAATATTTTAGCGGATTATCCATCAGGCCTTTTGCGATAAGTCCGGCAGGATGAGCCATATCGCAAATCAAAAATGCACCTACAGAATCTGCTATCTGTCTGAACTTTGCATAATCCCATTCTCTTGGATAAGCGCTCGCACCTGTGACAATTAGTTTAGGTTTTTCTTTCTTGGCTAAATCTTCT
>CAYNUV010000050.1:0-11628 GCA_964400245.1 uncultured Ignavibacteriaceae bacterium | reverse complement strand
ATCCCATTGCAAAATCATAATTATTAAGAACTACTCCTAAAAATACACTATGCTCATGCTTCAATAAATCAGCAGCTTGCTTTGTCCAACCAAGTTCTGTACTATTGGACGAAACAACTAATATACTTGCTTCAACAAAGTTGGAGAGAACTTCTGTATCAGAAACAGCAAGAATTGGTGGTGAATCAACGATTACTATATCATAGGTCTCTTTTAATTTTTGAAGAAGAGTAATCATTTTCTTTGAATTAAGGATTTCTGATGTATTGCTTTGAATTGTTCCTGCAGTAATATAATCCAATTTTGTAAGCTTTGACATCCTAATAATATTTTCGAATGGCACTTTACCAAATAAATAATCACTTAACCCTGGAGTGATCTCTTGATCATTCAAAACCATATGAACTCTGGGTTTCCTTAAATCACAATCAATAATAATTGTTTTTTTCTCATCTTTAGCGAAACTCCCAGCCAGGTTGGTTGAGATAAAAGTCTTACCTTCTGATGGAGCAGATGATGTAATTAGAAATGTTTTTGCATTCAACGCTGTTTTGGAAAATTGGATTCGTGTTCTTAAAGCTCTGAATGATTCACCAACAATGTTATCAGGGTCAGAAAGAATGATAAATTCATCTTTAATTTTTCTCATCTTTGGAATCCAGGTGAGAAATTTTATATTGCTTTTTTCAAGATCCTCAGGTGATTTAATTGTTCTATCCAGGAAATGTTTTACATATACAAATCCTAATCCCAAACTTAAACCGGCGATAACTCCAAAAAGAATTATAAACACTCTATTAGGTTTGGAAGGAGTGTCTGGAGTCCAAGCAGTATTCATTATTATTACATTACCCGGGATGGACTGCTCATTTATTATAGCTTCCTGATACTTTTCTTCTAATGTTAAATATAATTTCTCATATACTGATCTTTCTCTTTCTAATCTTGCCATATCGAGAGTTCTTGTTGGCAGATTATTAAACTTTTCTTCATAGCTACCAAGTACATTCCCTATCTGGTTGTAGTCTGTAAGTAACGACTGATATTTAACCCCCTCTTCAAATACTCTTTGAGTAAGAGCTTTAATTTCCTCGGGGCTCGAGGCGTTAATATCTTTAATATATTTGCTAATACTAGCGTTTAATTTATTTTTTAGATCAATGATTTTTTTATCATATTCTTTTACAACTTCTGAATTTTCCTTTGCAATTGGGTTATTTAAAATCGCTAAATCTCTATTTGCTTCTAATTGTGCTATTTGTACTTGCAATTGTTGAAGATAAGGTTCATTTGATTTATTCTCAAGGTATCGGATTAAAGAAGGGTCTCGTTGTCTCAATTCTCTTTTAATATTTTCAAGAGTTCCTTTAGAAGTGTTCATTTCGATTTCGGTATTATACCTTCTTGTTTCAAAATCCGTAATTCTTCCGATTAGAGCACTTGCCTGTGCATCCAGTTGGATTACACCACCTTTAAGCTGGTAAGCTTTAATATTATTTTCGGCTTTTATTAATTCAGCAAGTTTTTGAACTCTTTGCTCTTCTAAAGTTTCTTTAATTGTCGTCAATTGGTTTCTGTTCATTGCCAGGTTGAATTTTTGGTAAGCTTCTGCATACAGATTTGCTATTAATGAAGCTTCATCAGGAGAAGGAGATTCAACTGCAATTTCAATGAAATCTAACATACCTTTTTGATTTACACTAACGTTGCTGTATAAAACATCTAATATATCTCCAAATTCTTTTAATCTCGGTTTAGATTTTTTAAAACCACTGCCAGCATCAAGTATAATTGAAAATTCATTTGGGGTCTGTAGTGTTTTAAATGTATCAATTAATTTCTCTGCTACTTCCGCTCGTATTGATTGATTAAGGACAGTTTGAATTTCATTAGGAATCATGTTATCACCTAAACCAAAACCTCTGGAACTAGGAATAGCTGGACCTCTTAAAATACCATCGGAAGGAGGTGTTATTTTAATTTCAGTTGAGGCAACATAAACATCCGTAGCCATTAATGAATAAATAACAGATCCGCTGGCAACGATAGAACAAATTAGTAAGACTAAAACCCAATGCACTTTAATTATATTAAAGTGATCCCGAATTGAAGTTGTTTTATTATCTTTCAAATTATTAAAAAGATTTTCAAAACTTAGATTTTCCAATTTATAATCCTTCTCGTTTTTACCTAGTTACCATCTTAAAATTAAAATTGTTAATGATACTATTGCAGAAAAAATGGACAATGTAATACTTAACCAATCTCGAAAATAATATTTTGGCCCCCCGGGAATTATAACAATATCACTTGCTTTAAGTGATACAATGGGATGGCTTTTCGTCTGGAGTTTATCCTCATTTATCAGATCATCATAATTAAGTTTAATTATTTCCTCAGTACCGTCCTCTTTAACCCTGAAAATTCTTATATCATCAAGTTCAGCACCATCCATAGGTCCACCTGCATATGATAATAAATCTGTTGGTGTTGTATATAAAGGAATATTATATCTACCGGGGTAACGTATATAACCCCAAACGGAAACTTTGATATTTATGGTTGTTGGATCTGAATAATCAAAGTAACCACCACCCCTTCCACTGATTTCAACTCCTGATAAACCAATTGTAGTTTCCTGGCCAAATGATGAACTTATAAAAGTGAAAATGATTAAGAAGAAAAAAGGAATAAATTTATTTTTCATTAATATTAACCTTAGGTAAAGAATTAGATTTTAATAATTAAAATTTAGCATTTTATTTATCATAAAATAATGCAATATATATGCCACAATCTCCTTTAATTATATATTTTATAATAACTTACAAAACAGAATTTGAAAGAAAGATATTTATTAATATTAAGCAAAATTTGTATATCACGATAAAAAATTGTTAAGATTTCGAACTTTATTTTCTTTAAGCTTCCACCAATCTGCTATTTCTTTAGGTAAACAATTCCATGAACTTCTAATTTGTTGCATGTATAATAGTAAATCTTTATACATAAGAAAGTGATTCTTATCCAATAAATAATCTGGATGAGTTAATGCTAAGATCATTCCTTTGTTTTCAACAAGCCATTTAATTTTGTTGATCCAGATAGATATATCCTTTTGTTCCAGCACATAAAACATTGTATGATCCTGGGGAAGTGTATAAGGTAACTCAACAAATTTTCCAGAGATAAATGGCCATATTGAACCTGTACCGCCGGGAAATGGTTGAAACGGATCATAATCGAAACAGGAGGCGTCATAAGTTATATCTAATTTTTGAAGCCATTTAAGGTTTCTATGTACCATTGGCGATCTGAATCCATCTGCTCCATATTTTTTTATTGCTTCATTAATAAATGGAACTCGTTCATTAAAAATTCTTTCTGAGTAATAAAGTTTACCATCATGATTATAGCCATGAATCCCGATTTCATTATTATTTTTCTTTATAAGATCTATTATCCCTTCATCAATTTTATATTTGTATGGTACAATATTCCAGGATGATTTAAATCCGAGTTCACTTTCCAATTCCATTACTTTAGGAATAAAATTAAATCCGGTTTCCTCTTCAACATCGTGAGTTAAAATTATTGCAGTATTATAATTATCAGGATACAAATTATCTTTTTCTTCAGGAGAAATAATTCCTTTGATTAAATCAACAAAATCAGAATTAATAAAATTTTCTTTATATGTGATTTTATCAACATAGCTGTGCTGTATTTTTTGTCTTAAAGATATTGGTATAAAGGGACGTAAAAAATTATAATAAATTTTTTGCTTTGTTGAAAATTTCAACTCAAAATTATCTTCAAGCAGAAATTTAATTGCTAAATCCTGAGAAATATTTTTAAAAGGTGGTACAACATTCATAAACTAAATCTTTAATAAAATAAATGGTGCAAAGAGTATCGAAGATAAAAACGGCATCGGATCTTTTTTATCCCACATGCATTCATTTAAATTTTTTATTGAATAACTGAAAACTCTTTTTTCCCGGAACATTTGTGGAATATCAGTAAAAATATCTACCCAATACTCATCCGTTTTAAACTCTAATGATTTGCTCACTTCTTTACCTAAGACAAATCTTGAATATTTTTCTACAAGATTCTGTCCACACATTGTGGAAAAACCAATAGACTTCCATGTTCTGGGATTCATTTCAATTGCTTTATACTTTCCATCTTCTTCATCGTAAATAAATTCAATTTCGGAAATACCAGTATATTTTAGTTTAGTTAAAATATTTTCAGATAAAAATTTTAATTTTTCATTAAAGAAACTTTTTAAATAGGTTCCTGTTCCAAATTGATTTGGATGCTGCCTTAATTTTTCATACTGAAATAACCCGAATATTTCTCCATCAACTGAAAAAGCACAAGTAGATTTAACAGGTTTAGATGTTTTGACGACTTTCTGGATGATAAGTTCTTTTGTTATAAAATTAGTTTTGAAAATTTCTTCATAGTTCTGGTTAAAATTTGTCATTAGAACAGCTTTTTCACCTGTAAAATTTTTAAGCTTATTTCCTCGCCTGCTTTTCAAAATATAACTCTTTCCGATGAAATCTTTAATCTCTATCTCACTTACAAGATAAGTTGGAATTTGATTTTCCTGAGGACTTAATTTGTTAAATTCAAATTTATCAAAGATAAGATGATATTGATTTTCAGGAATAAAATATTTTGCTTTTAAAATTTCTCTGTTCTTTGAAAAATAATTTATGATATCTTCATTAATACCAAACAATGGGGAAGGGTAATTAACCGGAAGATTTAAAAGATTTTCAGTTAAGATTTTACTTTCAGAAGATTCAGCAAGATTTTTAATTGTACCTTTCGGTAGTTTAATAAATTTATCTGTATATCTTGAAAATCTTGAACTGCAAAAATGTATATCATGAAGAACATAAACAGGAAGGTTCAAAGCCTTGGCTGATCTGATTGTACCTAAACCTTGTGTGGAATTTCCAACGACTACTAAGGATTGCTGAGGCATAAATTTTAATTTAATTTCTTTAAAATTTCTTCGTATTTATCCATTTCCGTGTTGTAATTATATTCATCAGAAAATTTAAGAGCTCTTGTTGAATATCTGATTCTAAGAATTTCATCACTATATAATTTCAAAATTCCTTCTGCCATTTCTTCTATATTTTCTGGTTGATAAAAATATATCATATCATCATTAAAGTATCTTCCTATTATTTTGTTTTTGGGAGCTATAACAGTTATCCCGCAGTAAACATACTCTAATAATTTTACAGGAAGCATATAATCCGATATATCTGTTATCCGGTTTGCAATTATTCCTATATCCATAATTTTAAGATAATTACCAAGTTCTTCAACTGGAATATTTCTATTATAAATAATAACATGATTATTTAAACTAAGTTTAGAGTATTGGTTTTTAATTTCTTCAAGGTAGTCTCCTGTACCAATCAGATGGAATTTGAAATTTTTGAGCAGATTTTTTTTAAGATTAATAGCTTTTAAAACATTATCAATACCTAACCGATGAGAAATAGTCCCATGATAAACCATATTAATATCATTATTGCTGTTTGATCTTTCGTGATTATGTTTTTCTTTGCTCTGAAAGAAATGCGGATCCGGTGTATTAAGTATAACTGTAATTTTATCTTTTTTTATTTTTTCATTTACAAGATAATCGAACTGATTATGATCAGCACATAATATTCTATCCGCAAAATTCATTGATAATTTTTGTTCGATTAAAGCAATCCTATAAATTATGTTGCCTTTAAATTTTGAAGAAAACACCAGCGGAAAAATATCATGATTATCCAGTATTATTTTAGCTCCCAAAAGTTTCTGAATTATACAGGAAAAAATTATAAAATTAGGCGCATTGTTATAATGTACAATATCAAATCTATGTCTAAATGATAAAAGGGAAATTTGGATAAAGCTTTTCAATAAAAATTTTACATAATAGATAATATAACTTAAGCTCGATTCACCCTGGTACTTTGTAATTACCCTGTAATTAGTAAATTGGTTGACAATTTTTTTTGGATCATTTTTCTTTTCTTTGGAACTAACAATGAAAACTTCATAACCTTTTTCCTTTAAATATGTTGCATATGTTTTTACTCGGGCATCATACATAAAAGTTGATAATGTTATAATCAGAACTGATTTCTTGTTCTTCATTTACTATCCATTATTTCCTTTAGCGTGTTCAGGACTTTATCTATTTCATTTACCGTAAGTTCTTCAGTTAAGGGAAGGCTGATTAATGAATCATGAATATCGAAATAATTTTTGCAATCATTTATTGAAGGATTATTTTTTAATAATGGATTCTGATCAAATCTTGTTTGATAATACACCTTATATTCCTCCTCAAGATGCTTGGCTTCAATTTCTCTTTCATTGAGTTTCTCTATATCTACCTTTGAATTAAAATCACCCCAAATATAAAATTTTGCAAATGATCTTTCTATATCCTCCCGATTTTGTGGAGTTTTTATATTATCAATCATATTGATTTTTTTTAAATAAATACCAGCAATTTTTTTTCTCTTAGCATGTAACATATTCAAATATTGAATTTGTGACCATGCAAGATTGAAAATTCCATCTTTGGGTTTTTTGAGATAACTCGTAAGGCTTTTAATTTCTTCGTCTGCCGAATTTGTTCTATTGGTTTCTTTAGTTTTGTTTTTAAAATTTATAAGAAGATTGTGAAAGTAAATAAAAGCTTTATTGTTTGGTTTTGATCTCAAAAAATTTCGTAACATTCTATAAAAGAGAAAAGATAAGGAAGCTTGCTCAAATGATTCCTGAATTTGTTTTGCTTTATCATAAACCAATTTATTATTTGTTGCAAGAATACCACCAACAATTCCATATAAATTTTTTGCTAAAGAAAAACATGCAATATCACCAAAGCTGCCAATATTTATATTTTTATATTTTGCTCCAAAAGCTTGTGCACAATCTTCAACAATAAGTATTTTTTTTTTTTCGGCAAGCTTAATAATCGGATCAATATCGCACGGATAACCTGCAAGGTGGATTAATTGAATCGCAACTGTATCACTGCTTATTTTTTGTTCAATCTTTAATGGATCAATATTTAAATCTTCTTTATTAATATCGGTATAAATTGGTTTATTAGCTGAATGTATTATAGGTAAAATTGCTGTAAGACAAGTAAGCGGGGATGTAATTACTTCTCCATTTATTTCTATTGCCCTGTATGCAAGATATAAAGCACTTCTGCAGGAAAAGGTTGGTAATATATATTCTTTACCAGTATAGGAAGAAAAATAATCTATAAGTTTGTATTTACTATTTTTTCCTAAAAAAAAATTAATAATAGAGACTATTGAAAGGTGCGGATTGCTGTATTGAATAAAACACTTTTCTACCGACATCAATTTTTAGGCTGATTATTTTTAATCATCTTGTTATAATTTTCAATAATTCTGATTGCAATTTTATCATCCCTCAAATAATCTATTTTATCCCTGCCGTTAGATCTTTGGCGGTTATCATAAATAATTTTCATTTTCTCAGCAATTATATTTGCATCGTAAGGTACAATAAAAGAGTTATTCACATCTGAAATTATTTCACTGGCATCTCCAACATCAGTTGAAATAAAAGGTAGATTACAAGCCAGAGCTTCTTTAATTACGTTGGGAGAACCTTCCCAAAAAGACGTTAGAAGTAAAACGTCACAAGCATTCATATATGTTACAACATCAGTGTGTGTAGTACCGAATGGTGCAAGAAGCTCTATATTATTTACTCCAGGGATTTTACCAAAAAGCTCAGTAGCATTTTTAGCCAGTTGAAAATTCTTTCTGTAGAGATCAGGATTCCCAAGGAAAAGAATTAAAAAAGACGATTTATTTATTCCTAATTTTTCTCGAGATTCTGTTTTTCCTTCAGGTTTAAAAATATTAAAGTTTACTCCATTAGGGATAACTTCAATTGGTTTGTTGATGGATAATTGTTCCTTCATTCTTTTTGATTTAACAATAATCATATCAACTTGTCTGGATATAAATTTTGTCAAACTTCTATCAAATTTGCCTCGTAAAGTTAAGTTACCTTTAGAATCTGGGCTACCAAGCAAATCACTTCCCATTAATGAAAGAACAATTGGCAGATTTGTTCTAGCGAGCAAAGCACTTACACCACAATAAACATAATGTGCATGAATTAATTGGATCTCTTTTTCCCTACCTAATTTCCTAATAAGTTTCCCCGAATTAAAATAATTAAATGTTGATTCGTGCCCCTTTAAATCTAAAATCTCAACATTAATTCCTAATTTTATAAGTGAATTGATTTGTGATAAAATGAATGGTTGAAGGTGAGGTTTTGCTTCAGTAGGAAGTCCGCCAACAAGGTGAAGCACATTCATCGGTATTATTAGTTGAGTTTTTGAATACTAAATTGAGGAGATATACTAATTTTATTTTTAGAAATATTATAACAATAATCCAATATTTCTGTCGTAAATTCTCTGAATAAAGAACCGTTATTCATTTGGTACTGAGTTATTCCATTCTTCCAGCAATTAATTTCAATTAATAATACTTTACCGTTTTCATCCACAGTGAAATCCATTGCTAATAGTCTTGCATAAAATATTTTATTTGCAATCTTTAATGACATGTCGCAAGTTTCATTTATGAAAGGAACTTTTCCGGTTTCCAAAAAATTAATATTATTGAACGATGAGAATCTGTCTCCAAAAGTGTTATAAGCATATTGATCAAAAGCGTTATCATCTTTTATAGATACTCCAACTCCGCCTAAATTATCATGATCTAAAAATGAACCTTCTTTTCCAATCCGTAATAACTTATGCAGGATATTTATACTATCATCTTTAATAGATCTATACAAAAAAACTCTTAATGTGTTATTGGAAGTAGGATTAAATCGCTTAAAAAATTCATGCTGCTTAACAAATTCCTGAATAATAAAATCTTTTCCATAATTATCTAAGAATTTTTTATTTAAATTATCCCCATTACTCATAAGCTGTTTTTCAATTCGTTTAAACAAAAGAATTGATTTACCGCTTCCTGATTCAACTGATGGCTTCATAATAACACGTTCATAATCCTTAAATAAATTATTTATACTCTCATCATTTAAAGATAATTTCATATAATTTTTATCATAATAAAATCCGTTTATCTTTCTTAAAATAGTTCCGGGCATATTTATGTCATTAAAGAGTAATTCATAAAAGTTTTTTTCTTTAATACCGGATAATAAAGAAAGATCGTTCATACAAGGTTCAATGAAATTATAAAAATAATTTAAAGGAATATATTCTTTATCGGCGATTCCATTCACTGAATAAAAGAAATCCAGCCAACTTTTATCTACCTTTGAAAAGTATGGATATTTGCTCACAGCAGGTATGTTTTCTTCAACAGGGAACCGGCGCAACTTGTTCTTTTTATTTAAATAGTCGAGTTTATTATTAATGATTCTTGCCTGAAAAAACCGTGATTTTAATCTGTAAATAAAACCGATTATATTCTGAAGTATTATTTTTATTTTCGACATTAGAACCTTTGGATTAGTAATGTTATTTTAAAATTAAATTTCCGTTGCTCATCTTATTTATATACCAATTAATAGAAATATAATTGGCAATAAAATCGTTATTAATATTATGGTTGTGCAATATATTTTTCATCCCGGTATTTTCAGTATTAATAAATAATTGTGTTACATTCCTGGTGTTATATAAATCTGAAGATTTCTCTCTGGCAGAATTCTTTTTGGATAAATATTTAATTAGTGAATTAAAATATTTTCCTGGAGTATTCATATTATATAAAGGAATGTTTCTATCTGTATTTTCTTTCCCGAGAAATTCATTATTTCGATTAATTAATTTCGAATATAATAAAGCATTTCTTAAAACCGGAAATAGTTTGATGCTATTGTACCCGCCAAAGAAAGAAGTTTTTAACAAGGTTTGAAGAAATTCATAATCGAAAAAAGGACTATAGTTAAAAACCAAATGTCTGTAGGTCGAAATTTCGGCGCCAAAATATTTCCTTTCAATATTACTAACAAGATATGTACAAAATCTTTCATCTACATTGTCAATTTCATGTAGTTGCTTCAGATAAGGAATATCAAAGGATTCAATGAAATCTTGGTATTTGAAATCATTGCTTATAAAATTATAATTTGATTTTATAAAAGAATATTGGCTTTCAAGTTCTTCTTCAAAATTAGAATTCTTTATCAGACCTAAAACAAATTTATTGAATACATTATTTGCTGAATAAGCAGTACTTTTTAATAAATTACTTCCACCAATTCCGGTTATTATTAAACTTGAATGTTGTCTTATCATATCAATTGCATACAAATAGTGAGCACGCTTCAGTGAACGGTGAGAATCAGAGTATAATATGGTCTTTCTCGCACTATCAATAAATTTTGTCTTTAGATAATCTTCATCGAGAATAATAGGTATATAATTTAATTTATGTTTCTTTGATATCTCAGCAGGTATTGTGATATCCGGTGAGTCTTTTGCGCCGAATGAATAAAGGAAGATATCTTCTTTTGCTTTGTATTTGAGTGCGTAAGCAAGAATTAAACGGCAGTCCCAACCTCCTGTTAAAGATATACACCATTTTTTCTGAATGTCAGATATACTTTTTATTAAACTATTAAAAGTTTCATCAAAAAGTTCTGAGCTGTCTTTTGTATTTAAAGGTTTATCTACAAATTCATCTCTTACCGACCAGTAACTTTTTAAAGTCACTTTAGAGCTTGTAATTTTGGCAACAACACTTGCCGGTAAGCATTTAACATTTTTAATATATGTAAAATCTGAAAAGGTATAATTATATAAACATTGCTGAATTACTGCACCCGAATCTATTTCTATATTTTGCAGAGTTTTGAAAAATGCACTTAGTCTACTTGATATAATTACTTTATCTTCTTTAACAAAATAGTATAGTGGTATAAGTCCGAGTCTGGAATTAATAATTTCAATTTCATTTGAATCAACTGAATAAGTAATAACATTAAACCAACCGGCAAATTCTTTGAATACTTCAATTCCCTTATCTTCAAAAAGGTTTAATAATGATTCATCATTTGGTATAAGAGAATTTTCCTTTAATGAGTAATTTTCTTTCATCTTGTTTGTTAGAAGAAGATTACCACAAACCCACAGATGCTTCCTGAGTTTATTAGAGAAGAGAGGTTTAACAGATGGTAATGAAGGATTGCTTATTAAAAGTACTTGAAGCTTATCGGTTATATTTTTAACAATTGAAGGATTATCATATATGCTTTTATATTGTTCAATTATATCTTCTAAATTAAACTGTTTTTTACCGGAATATGAAAGAGTCAAAAAAAAATCTGACATTTATTAAAACTCGTAAATCCTTTTTCTATGTATGTGGTCGGAAATACTTTTCATTGTTCCAATCCAAAGATCACCGCTTTCTCTTCTTTTAGAAGCATAATCAAGAATGAGAGGCAGCAGATCCGAAAATGTTTTAGGTTCTTGCGCAGGATGAAACCACAATTGAACGATTGTATTAGTCTTGATTGCTTTATCTATATACTTCTTATATC
>CAYNUV010000049.1:0-11790 GCA_964400245.1 uncultured Ignavibacteriaceae bacterium | reverse complement strand
ATTACATTTTTTGAAGAAATTTCTTCTAATCAATTTTCTTAATATGCCTTTTTAATCAGGAAACCTTATTATTTAAATATTTTCTGAATTTTCTTAAAGTGATTGTTTCAAAATATGGCAGGATTCTTGGTAATTTATAGATGAAAATAAGCATTAATTCTATGAGAGGTAATAATTCTTTATGAAAAGTAAATATGTATTCTTTTTATTTATTTGTGTTCTATCATCTTCCAGTCTTTTCCCTCAGCAAAATGAATATCCCTTAGTATCGGTACCGCAGACTAATGATAAAGGAATTCCGGCAGATTGGATTCTCGGTGGAAGTAATCCACAGGACTATACAGTAGGGATAGATTTTAATGAGAATGTTTCCGGGTATGCTTCTGCTTACCTAAAATCAACTTCGATCAAACCTATTGGTTTTGTAGTATTGATGCAGAACTTTAAAGCAAATAATTACAGATCTCAAAGAGTCAAACTAACTGCTTATATTAAAACCAAGTTTGTATCAGGCTGGTCGGCTTTATGGATGAGAATTGATGATTCCTATGGAAAAGCTTTATCATTTGATGATATGAGAGGAAGACCAATTATCGGAAGTATGGAATGGATACCAGTAGAAATTGTTCTCGATGTTCCGATAATGAGCGATGAAATTTCTTTCGGAGTTCTTCTACAAGGAAAGGGACAGGTTTGGTTTGACAACATTAAAATTTCACTTGTTGGTGAAGAAGTTCCAGTGACTGACGTTTTAGTAAATAAAACTGAAAACTATAGTCCTAAAAATCTTGATTTTGAAGAATAAATAAAATAAGCATATTAGGGCAGGAGAGCCCCTAATATGCTTTTTCCTTGAATGCTTTGAGAAGGTTTAATAAGGGTTTTCTTTTGATTCTTTCTCTTTCTCTTTATCTTTTTCTTTCATCGGGTGAACCTTACTTCTAATTTGTTTCCACCACTCACTTTTAAAAGATTCATAAATAGTTTTCTGCTTTTCATCTAAAAGCGCAACTATTTTTTTATTTGTGTTATTGTCTATTTCCGTAGTAGCAGAACTTATAGTTTCACTTTTTTCAGTCTTTTCAATATTCATTAATTCTTTTTGATATTCAATAAGAATATTTTGAATTTCAGTTGCTTGTTTCTCTGTAAGGTTCACTTTAGCTGATAAGCTATCTGTAAGCTCAGCAGCAGTCTTTTCATTATCACCATCTCCTGGGTTTAAATAATTTGCCTGCAGATTTGCACTAAAGGCTAAAAACAATACTGCGACAAAAAAACTACCAACCGCTCTTTTCAAATTGGTTAACTCCATTTCAGACCTCACAATTTTAGTTTAACATATTATTTAAGGTATATCACGAACTTAATTATATCTTATAGAATGGCAAGGTATATAAATCATCATGTGATTTAGAATAATTTTTTCGTAACTCATCATTCAATAATCAACTAAATAGGTTCAGTTTTGGGAATTATAAATTTTATTTAATTTAGTCCCGGCAGAAAAAATTGGGCTGAAGAAATATTAAAAGAGAATAAAGAAACAATTTCAGCTATTTAGATACTAAACCTCAACCTGAAACACCGAATCCAGCACAGTTCCATCAACCCATTTAACAATTGCAACAACTTTGTCTTTATTTACTTTTGGCTTTGCCGGAGCTCCACCGCAGATTTCATCAACTTCTTTTTTAATTTGCTTAATATCTTTTACAGGAAGTGATAAATCTTTTACTACTTTAAGCAAATCTTTTCTTAAAGGATTAATAACAATTCCTCTTTCAGTTATTATAACATCAATTAATTTTCCTGGTCCGCAAAGAGTTGTTACATTATCCACGATTACAGGAATGCGGTCTCTGAATGATGGAATTGCCAGTATAGTACATTTGGAATAAAGACAATTCTGCCAGCCGCCAATTCCGTGAAGAAGGTAGCCATCAGAATGAGTTACAACATTCGCATTAAATTTTATATCAACTTCTGTCGCACCAAGAACTGCAGCATCGACTATTGAGGCAAAATTTCCTTTACCATGAAAATTGTAAGAAGTAAATGGACTTGTATTAACATGATTCGGATTTTCTCTCATCGATCTGACACCATCAAGATCGAAAGTTTGTCCATCGAGAATATAATCAGTTAATCTTTCTTCCAGCATCTGAACAAGATATTTTGTTGAACCGCCTCTAACAAATCTTGCTTTAATATTTTTCGCTTTCATTCTTTCTTTCAGAAAAAGAACAAAAGCAAGATTAGTTCCGCCGGCACCTGCCTGGAAAGAAAAACCATCTTTCATTATTCCGGTTTCATCAATAAACTGTGCTACATATTCGGCAATTAAAAGTCTATCCGGAGATTTTGTCACTTCTGTTGTCCCGGATACAATTTTTGAAGGATCACCAAGCGAATTTATTTTAACAACATAATCAACATTGTTTCCCTGAATCTGCCAAGGAACGCAAGGGAAAGAAACAAGATTATCAGTAACTACTATAACTTTATCTGCGTATTCAGAATCGGCAAGTGCAAATCCTAATAATCCGCAGGCAGAAGGACCTCTGTCTCCGGTTGCATTTCCAAACGGATCAGCCGTTGGTGCGGCTATTACTGCAATATCAATATGAACTTCTCCATCCTGGATTGATTGATATCTTCCTCCATGAGAACGAAGAACACCAATTCCTTTCATCTTTCCTTCGGATGTAAATTTGCCGAGAGGTCCATTCATACTTCCTTCAATATGATGTATTGTTCCGTCTTCAAGATATTTTATTAAGTGTTCGTGAACAGGGAATGAAGCTGAAGGAAACCACCAGATGTTTTTTACACCAAGAGATTTTACCGTATCAAAAAGTAGATTTGTTACAACATCACCGTTCCTTAAATGATGATGGGTTGAAATGGTCATCCCATCTTTCAGACCAGCTTTCTTTAAAGCTTCTTTTAAATTTGCAACGACTTTATTTCCATCTTCTGGATAATCAATACAAGTTCTTACAGGTGGTTTAGACTTATTGCCGGAAGGTTTGTGTTTATCAACTCCTTTAAAAGGAATTTGTGTCTCTCCATTAATTTCGGTTGGGACGAATCTTCCAGCAGCATTCTTCACTAACTTCATTGTGTTCTCCAATTCTTAGAAAGAAGACTATTCATAATTGCCAAGTCAATTGTCTTCTGTGCCCGTTTAACAACCGGTGGATCAAGCATTTTACTTCCGAGAGAAACGACTCCCAATCCTTTTTTCTCTGCTTCTTCAAATGCAAGAACAATTTTTTTTGCTTTATCAATGTCTTCCATAGTCGGGGCGAATGCTTCGTGCACAACTTTTATTTGTCTTGGATGAATACATCCTTTGCCCTCAAAGCCAAGTGATTTTGCTTCGAGAACAGATTGTTTTAAACCTTCCATATCAGCAACATCAGAAAATACTGTATCAATCGCCTGAACTCCTGCAGCTTTTGCTGCATTGATTAACATTGATCTTGCAAAGAAAGATTCTTTTCCTTCATTTGTTCTTTGAGTTCCAATGTCTGCAGTATAATCTTCCAATCCTATAGCAAGAGCACAAATATTTTTTGAAGAAGTAACTATCTCAAAAGCTTTAATAATTCCCAATGCACTTTCAATAATCGGCATAAAATAAATTTCATCTTTTATATTGAATTGTTTTTTTAATCTCTTAACTTCATCTTCAACTTTAATAACCTGTTCAGCCGATTCACATTTGGGAATTAAAATGACGTGTACATTATGAGGGACAATAAATTTCAGGTCATCAAGTCCTTTTGGTAATTGATTAATACGAACCATTCTTTCCGCACCATAAAAATCAACTGATCGTAAAGCATTTCTTACAATAAGTTGAGCCGCCTCTTTTTCAGATGGGGCAACACTATCTTCAAGGTCTAAAATAATTCCGTCTGGTGAGTGAAGCCCGGCATTGACAAAGAATTTTGGTTCATTGCCGGGAAGATAAAGACGGCTTCTTCTTAATCTGTCTTTAGTTGTCTTATAGAGATTCTTTTTATTGATGGGTAGAAGATATTCTTTTTGAATTCCCGGTTTTAATTTTTTTATTGCAAGTTCTAATCTTGCAGCAATAACAAACGGAAGAGCGCCACTATCTTCAAAATATATTTCAGCATTCTTTATACTAAAAAATTTGCACACATCTTCAATTTGATTTTTAATGGACTCACCATACATTGAAGATACTTTGCTCTTAATATTTATTTTTAATCCCCCTGATTTTTTTTCAGCCATAGGTTGATCAGCATTCGGCTGAAATTTTATTTCGAAGTAGCAATCAGAACGGATATTTTCTCCCGGTTTACCGGCAGAAGATTTTTTAATTGTATTCATAATTAATCGTAATGTCCTAAAATAGAAATTATATAAATATCATCATTTTGAATTCTATAAACCAAACGATCTTTTTTATTGATTCTGCGGGACCAGCAGGGAGGAAGCTTATACTTAAGATGTTCAGGTTTGCCTAAACCTTTATAAGGGTTTTTCTTAATATCTTCTATTAAAAGTATTATCTTTGAAAAGTAACGTTCGACTTGTGTGTTTGATTTTATTTTTCTTATTTTATTTTTTTGCTTTAACGATTCAGGAGACCAAACAACCTCTAAGATTTTTCCCAATTTTATTTTCCCAAAACTTCATAGATGTTTAATCTTTTACCTTTACCTTCATCAATTTCTTTCAATCCTTTCTTTATACTTTTTACCCATTTAGGATTACTGAGTATATATAAATTCTCAATAAGATTATCATAATCTTCTTTAGATATTAATACAGCATCCTTTCTTCCTTTACTGCCGACAATTATGTAAGGCTCACTGTTTTCATTTACTTTATCAATAATCTTATTCAACTTGTTTCGAGCTTCAGTATATATTACAGCTTGCATTTTTTTACCTAATTATGTCATTATACTGACAGAAAATTACAATTTTGTTTTAGAAATTTCAACAAAGTTAAACAATCAATTTCTTTATAAACTCCCTTGTTGTTAGAAGTTCAGCATTGAAGATAGCATCTTTAATTTCTTTTTGTCTTGATGATGAAAGAAGCTCTTCCGAAAGAGAATTAAATTTATTGTCAAGATCTTCCATAATCATGGGTTCTCTCGGATCACCTTTCGGATATTCAAGATATTCTGAAAATTCCCTTCCATCTTTTGTCTTTATAACAACTTTGGAAGGCTGTTTAGCAGGAAACATTTTTTCAAATTCAATTGATGCTATTCCTTTAATCTTATCAATAACTTCCCAGATTCTTTCATCTTTTAGTTTCTCTTCAGAAAAAGATTGTGTTGTTATTTTATGATCAACTAAGGCAGCAGCGATGCAGTAGGGAAGTGAATGATCCGCTGTCTCTCTTGATTCAGGTCTGTACTTATGAGGATCAAAAAGAATATCACACGCTCGTGCAATTGAAGTTACTGTAACAGAATCAATCTGATCATAAGAGATATTATTTTTTGTTACTGCTTTTAATGTTGCTGAAATATGCGTATGTGTCAATGCTTCAGTTGGAAAAGCTTTCATGCTGCATTCGAGAATTTTATAATTCTGTCCGAGATTTCCTACAAGTTTATCAAAATCCCATTTCCACTCATCAATATTTTCTCTTCCTTTCATTTGTACTGCTTCAACTTTCTGATCTTTTACATTCCATCCGAAGAAGCAATCCATAAAACCTTCTTTACCTTCAAACACAGCTTCTGTACCGGAATATCCTCGCTTAGCTATTAAAGCTGCAAACACTCCCGATTGAACTGCCATTGGATCAACGGTGTTTTTCATCATTGTGAGTTTGCCAGCGGTCGGACAACCAATTGTATGATTGTGGCTTCCGCTGATTCCAATTGCATTAACCATCTGGTCAACAGTTAGTTCAAGAATTTTTCCGGCAACAATAGGAGAAACAAATTGCGTTAAAGTTGCGTGATGCCATTTTCGTTCACGAATTCCGGGTACAGCAAATTCACAAAGCCGTTGTTCAAATTCATAAGCGAGAACAATTGCAGTTATTACTTCTTTCATTGAAGCACCAACCATTTCACCGATAGATAAAGCAGCAGGAATAATATCCGATGGATGCGAAGGATCTTCTTTCCAGTAGATATCATTGAAGTCGAGTGCACGTATCATTAATGAATTAACTAATGATGAATTCACTGCGGGTATTTTATCCCCATAACCTATTATAGTTGATTCAGGTTTACCGGACATCTCTTTATAAATATCCCGGAGAATTTTTACATCCTTTGTATGATATCCGCCAAACGCACACCCGATTGAGTCGTATAAATATCTTTTTACTTCATAAATAACTTTTTCAGGAAGGTCATCATATTTAAGATTTACTGCAAATTCTGAAATGGTTCTTGAGATTGATTTGTTCATAAGCTTTAATTGTTAAATTGCCAAATTGTTTTATTGCTAAAAGTTTGTCTCCTTAAGTTTGGACATCTCAATTTGTGATCTCCCAGTTTATTATGGTATCATGTTTTGTGATAGCATTTCTTTATTAAAATGATCTTCAAATTCATCTTCTAAAATCTTATTATAAAAGGGCATTCCCCAAATAATGTATTCTTTATCTTTCCAAAGCATTTCGATTTGATGCTCAGCTTTTAATGATAATAGAAATGTTTGTTTCCATCCTTCTTTTGAATTATCAAATTTACCATCAGAATCCTTAAACTGATTGCCTTTAGGTTCAATAAAAATTTGATAAAAGATTGACTTTTCAGGATTATGATTTACAAGATATAAAACAAAATCCGGTTCAATTGCTCTGCCGTCTTCAAAATTATAGAGTTTGAAGAATCTTTCATTTCTTACCAAATATATTTCGCTGTATTTCTTTTTCAACTTCGCATAAGTTTTATCAATGAAGTGAATAAAATGTTTTTCTTCACTGGTTCCGAAGTTATCCTCATAAACAAACCAATCTTTTTGAGAAATATCCAGATAGAGACTTGTTTCATTAAATGTTCTTATAGATTTGCCAGCTTCTTTTTCGCTACTTTCATTCTCTGCAAAGTTGAGAATCTTTTTCTTATCAATTTTATCTTTTAAGAAATAATGAGTGAATTTCTTAGAACCTTTATATTCAATTTTATCTTTTTGAAGTGATTCTTGAAGAGTCTCTAAAATATCAATTGTAAATATGAGTTTAGTTTCAGCGGTTATAGTATTTATTTGTTCACGTGTACCTTCTACAATGATATTCTTAATCTTTCCAAGATAATTATTAGAAGTAATAAACTCAGAGATTGAATTTAGATTTGGGAAAAAAGTTTTAAGATTATTGAAGTGATAAAATTCCAGCTTGTCAATTGCTTTCCGAATGATTGCCTTGCCAAAATCTTTAAATGCGAATTTCTGTGTCTCGAGCTGCTGCTTTTGTTTCTTGGCTTCTTCAAATATTTCAGTTGTTTGAGTTAAACCGGTACGTAAATGAAATTTGAATTCTTGTGGAAGAATAGAAACATCAAGAGTAAAAATATCCGAACGATCATACTTTAATTTTTCATTAAGGTAAATTAAAGAGGTTTTATAAAATTCAGTTTCCAGGAAAGAATCTTTAAGCTTTAGCTCTCTTTCTCTTACAGATTTAGGTGTAATTCCGATTTCTTTAAGAGCTCTGTTCAATTCAGATATATATTTGGGATTGTGCGAACTGTGATAATAAAGTTCCTCGCATATCTTTAATTCGTTTTCTACTTGTTGATCATACTTGCGTTGATACAGAGATTGATCTGACGAAATAAGAAATGGGCAATAGCGGGCACCACGACCAATAAGCTGAGCTTCAGACATAGTTGTTCTACCGACTTTATTCTTAGCAGAATCACGTGTTTCATATAAACGAACTATATCGAAAAGATTAAGAACATCCCATCCCTCGTTAAGCATATCGACAGCGAAAACTGCCCGATACTCGTTATTCTCATCTTCAAGAGTATTTACTGCGATTTGTTTGGCCTCGGATTCATTTTTACTATTTACTGCAATACATTTAGTTTCGGAAAAATCATTCTTGAATTCTTGAATAAGATTATCAAATGTGATTTTATTATCCTTAAAATATTTGAATGCTTTAGAAAGGACTCCATTTGATTTTCCAAAATCGAGGCTAATTTGTTTAGCTTCATATTTAGAAGCATTGGTAAAAATTTTTTCTAAGTCTTTGGTTTTAAGAGTTTTTATTTTTGTGATAAACTCTTGAAAGAAAGATTCGCTCTCATCAATGGTTTTAGATTTGAAAAGAATTACAGGTTTAATTCTGATCTTATATTTTTCAAAAATCTTCCTCCTATATTGACTGAGAATAATAGTTTGCAGCGCTCTGTCAAATGGTTCTAAATCCGCTTGATGTAATTTAACTTCCTTAGAATATCCATCTATCCTGAACTGACTTAAAGGATAATCAAAAATTATTTTATCGTTGTACTTTGTTGATATGTTTGTATCAGATAAATCTGCAGTAGCAGTAAACTCAAGTAAAATATTCTCTTTGTGAGCCTGGAAAATTCTGTTAACTGTGCTTTCCCAACTTTCAACTTCAATCAGTTCTGATAAAGATAAATTTTTTCCTTTTCTTGTTTCGACATTAATGTGGTGTGCTTCATCAGAAATAAGAACAATTTTTTTATCCTCAAAATCTTCGTAAGTAACGGAATTTTCTTTTGGGGTGTTTAATCGAAAGTGCAACATTTGAATTGTTGAGAAAACTATATTTATATCAACTTGATTTGCTGCCTGAAAGTTTTCTACTTCTTTTATTCTAATTTGCTTCCCATTTATCGAAACTACATCCGTAAATAAATACTTAGGTGAATTTGGATTTAGAAAATTATCTCTTGTCTTTTCAATAATGTTTGTGCTGTTTACAAAGAATAAAAAGTTACGATAACCTTTATTATAGAGATAAATAATGAGACCAGCCATTATAAGTGTTTTACCGCTGCCTGTAGCCATATGAAATAAAAGCTGAGTAGGTACACCTTTAGGACGTGCCTGATATTCGTTTAAGTAATAAATAAAACGTCCGAAAGCTTCTTTTTGATAAGGACGTATTTCAGAACCTTCCTGTAGAGAGGGCAAGCCAAAGCGGAGGTTGTCGTAAATAATTTTATCAACTTTATTTTTATAAAAATCTTCCCCAAAGCCGAGAGTAAAACCGGATAATATTTCGTGAAGCTGCGGCATAGAAATTATTCTTCTTTATCCTTCCCCTTAAGTTTTTTTGCATCAGAAAGTATTTTTTTATCATCAGATTTAAATTTGCGTTGCAGCTTTTTAATATCTGATTCCGGCGGTAATTCTTCAGGCTTAATTTTGCTTTTTGCTAACAGGTTTCTTACATCCTGATTATTCTTAATATGTTCAGAAGTAATTTGGGGTTCGCCGAAAAGTTCATTCTTTTTAACATTAAAATTTGTTATTTCGGTTGCAAGGTCCTTGGCTTTTATAGTAATTGTAGGTAAGAAATCTGCCAATGGCCTTTTTGCAGGAAGATTCAATTTCTTTTTCATTTGCATTGTAGTAAAACCACCAAACAATGCCTGATCGCCTCTACTTCTTATTCTTCCAAAACCTTCATTATCAACCCCTCGTTCATAAATAATTTTTGATAGTTCAGTCTCAGTTGCAATCAGTTTCTCACGTGCAGAAATTCTTTCAATAAGTTCTATTCTTTCTTCCAGAAGCTCTTGTTTGCGTGTCTGCAAAGCAAAGTAACTTTGTGCAAAAGCTATTTGTTCTTTGCGGGGGTCGCCATTTTGAGCTATAAGATAACAGGCATACCGGGTTAAAATAATATCCTCAACATCACGGGTTGCGTTTTTAGGCAGTTTTATCATTTTGTTGACGTCAACGAAATGATAATTCGGTTCAATTTGTGAATTTTTGCAAGCGTCTTTTGCTTTATCAATTACATTTAAGAAATTACGCCAATCTGTATAACCGAGTAATTGCTGAAGTTCCCGTGCTGACCAATATTCTATTCCTTCTTCTTCATAAGATGCTTGTTCAAATTCGTTTTTTAACCGGGTTATTAATTCTTTTTTCATAAAAATTATTTTAATGAATAAAATTTCTTGTTAAGCTTTTTATCTTCTTCTGAGATTTTATAATCTTTATCTTCTATCTCAGAGTAATTAACATAGAGATGATTCTTATCAAGAATCTCTATTAGGAATTTCTTTTGATTTTGTAATGAGAGTTGCTCAAACTCTGATATGCTATTATCTATTTCTTTTGGATTTACTTTGTAGCTGATGAATCCATCTTTTTTAATTGTTTCCCAAATTTGCTTAAGCTCTTTTGTTGTTTTTGCTGAAGTGATTCTGTTTATAAATTGCTGATTGAGTTCTGCAAGCTCGCAACAAATAAATGAACCGCCACCTTTCCAATTAATTGATTTTGAAATACCAGTAGTATCACCATTTATGACATTGTTTATACGAGTTAAACCATCATTTTCAAGATAGTCTATCTGTTCAATACCTATATATTTGCGATCCAATTTGTGAGCTACAGCGCAAGTCGTACCAGATCCAAGATGATAGTCAATTATACTATCAGTTGGTCTGGTAGTCAACTCTATAATTCTTTGAATTAGTCTTTCAGGTTTTTTACCATTTTTAAATGATACACCTCCTTCAGGTGAAATACCTGTCCAACTAATATCCGTCCACACATCTGTGATCGTTTCGGCAGGAACAAGCATGCCATCGATCTCTTTAAATCTATCAGCATAAAATAGTATTTGTTCACTATTAAGGATATAGAAGTTGGCTATGTCTTCATTTGGATGAACAAATACTTTATTACGGTTTTCCCAAGATTTTTTAATCGTTTTTATTCTTTTTTCTCTAGCACCACCAGATATAGCTGCTGTTCTGAATACTAAATTTCTATTTTCAAAAGCAAAATTTTGAATTAGACTAGACAAATAAATTTTCCCTATCTGTTTAATTGCTTGTTTACTATTTTTGAAGCCTTCTTTCTCAGCTGCGCAATCACCAATGTTTTTCCAAATCCAATTATGATAATCCTCATCTTTATTAAGTAAAACATATTTATAAGCTGTATCGTAATCCTTAGCAATGAAAATTTTATTTAATTCACTTGCGGATGATTTTTGATAGATTAATAGATAGTTGGCAGTGGAAAATATTTTTGAACTAGTAGCTTTAAAACCTGAAGGATCGTTGGTAGTCATTGTAATCATATTAATAAAATTTTCTTCACCGTATATTTGATCCATCAAAACATTTAAATAATTTATTTCTTCATTGCCTATATTAACAACAATGAATCCATCAATAGATAATAGATCCCTTGAAATCTGTAATCTATTATTCATAAAAGTTAGCCAAGTAGAATGGTTAAATTTATCATTATACTTAAATTCGTCATTCCCAGTATTAAAAGGCGGATCAATATAAATGAGCTTTATTCTGCCACGATATACTGGCAGTAAAGAATGAAGGGCAAGAAGGTTATTACCTTTAATAATTAAGTTATCTTCAA
Source organism: uncultured Ignavibacteriaceae bacterium (assembly GCA_964400245.1). Classification (GTDB taxonomy): domain Bacteria; phylum Bacteroidota; class Ignavibacteria; order Ignavibacteriales; family Ignavibacteriaceae; genus RBG-16-34-14. Next base: position 223 of record CAYNUV010000049.1, on the reverse strand, counting down.
GAGAAATTTCAGTTACTTTATGCTCACCTTTGCTATCACACTTTTTGAAGTTGGTTAAAATTTTTGGTGAGAGTAAGCGGTCTATTTCATCCGGTGCAAGAATTTCATTCCAGAAAATTTCATTACGCTTTTCATCTTCTTTTGTTTGCCCTCCTTCCAACACACAATCCTTATAAGGCCAGGAAAGAACTACTTCTTTTCTCTCTGAAATAAATTCCTCATC
>CAYNUV010000048.1:0-11811 GCA_964400245.1 uncultured Ignavibacteriaceae bacterium | reverse complement strand
GTAAACCGTTGAAACGGTTATTATTTTTTCTTTTATTCTCATTAACCCACGACTTAAGTCGTGGGTTAGTAAAACCAAACCCTATCTATATAACCGTTTCAACAGTTTTTAAATTAAAACAATTTAATTAAATTAAAAACGATAACTGTAAAATGGAACTTGAGAAAATAATACTAGGTCATAATCCATTATTTGGTGTTGACCATCTTTCCCAGGAAAAAGGAAACCAAAAAGAATTGAGGTTTGAGGATAAAAATTTGATAGCTGATGTATTAAGTTATGCACGGGGACTTGGTGTAAATGCAATGATGATGTCCACGCATCCCAGGGCAGAAACCGTTGTTAGCATTATAAAAAGTAATCCTGATCTGCATAAGATAAAAATTTACCCTTTACTGCCATATATTGCTAAATATGTGAGACAGGCAAATGAAAAGGGACTGACGAATATACTGCTTGATGTTTTAAGTAAAGCAAATTTTTCTCAAAAAGTTTCTATAATGCTGAATGGTACACAAGGTTTTTTAGGTAAGGACGTAGATAAAATTATTCGATTACTTGTGGATATTGAATTTTTAATATTTAAAGATCTTAACATTGGTGCTATTTTTATTCATGATTCGCTCACTGACCTCGCCTTAGGACTAGGTGCTGAATCAGTACTGGAAACTTATAAAGATCATGTAGAAAATAAATATAAAGTGCCTGCAGGTTTTATAACTAAAAATGTTGAGAATTTCAGGGAAAAAGTTGAAAAAAAAGGATGGAAAGATTATCTCGTGATGGCATCTATCAACAAAACCGGATTTTTTGTCAATCCTGATTTAAATACATCCATTAATGCAATTGAAAGACCTGGAATGAACTTCATTGGAATGAGCACCTTATCGGGTGGTGCATTAAAACCGGAAGAAGCTTATCAATTTTTGGGCAGAATAAAAAATTTGCATTCTGTCATAGTGGGAATGTCACAGAAGGAACATATTAAAGAAACTGTAGATGCCATTAATAAATATATTCAATAAGATTGGGATAATCTGAAATCTTCACTGGGATTAAAAAGGAGAATATTGGAGTATGAGTAGGGACAAGAGCAATTGTAAGATTAAGATAAAATAGAAACCTCATTTTATTACATAACAAACTTTTAATAAGTAATTAACAAAGTAAAAAACACAACACCCTTCGTATTTAATAAAGAATTCTAAATCCATCATTAATTAAAAAATAAAATGTAGAGGGCAGCAGGATATTTAAAAAAATCCTGTATTCAATTATTATTCCCTACCCTCCTTTCTTTCATTTTTATGAAGCGGGAGCTGAGACAATGTTCAATTTAATTACAGACAAGCTGGAAGAGATAAATTACTCCACCAAAGTATTTCCTCCAATAAAAGAAAAGAAACCCCGAAAATTAATTATTAATAGTGTTGTAGATCTTATATACACTTTTACCGGCTCTGAGGCAAACAAAACAATAGTTGTAGAAACGACTTCGCACTTTGATATAAACAAAATTGAAGAACGGGAGCTGAAAAACCTGGTAAGTCTAAAGCGGATTAATGATTCCCAATATCTAAATAAATTTTTTGAAACAATAAATAAAAAACTACCAATTAAAGGGATTTTCATATGCTGTGCAGAAACAAAGGAACAAAGATATCGGAGAATTATTAATAAGTACTCTAAAGTTATTTCTTATCCTTATTATATATTAGATTTCATCTTAAAGCGGCTGTTTCCTAAATGGGGACCTACACATAAAATATACTACCTTCTTACGAAAGGTAATAATAGAGTCTTATCCCTTTCCAGCATTCTGGGAATGTTAGTATTTAATGGTTTTATAGTAAATTATTTAAAACACATTAATAACCTTACTTATTTCGTCGCTGAAAAAATAAGTGAACCGTTACCTGATTGTAAACCATCGAATGGTATTTTATTTAAGATGAAGAGAATCGGGGAAAACGGTAAAACAATCTGGATCTATAAATTAAGAACTATGCACCCTTACTCAGAGTATATCCAGGACTTTGTATATAATTTAAATGGATCGGGAAATGGAGATAAAATAACAAATGATTTCAGAGTTGCGTCATGGGGAAAATTTTTAAGAAAATACTGGCTTGATGAACTACCTATGTTAATAAATTTTCTGAAAGGCGATGTTAAGTTAGTGGGGGTCCGGCCATTAAGCTGCTTTAAGTTTAATCAATATCCTATTGATTTACAGAAATTACGGATATCCGCAAAGCCTGGTTTAGTACCTCCATTCTATAAAGACCTACCCCGGACATTTGATGAATTACTGGAATCCGAAAGGAAATATCTTGTAGCTTATAAAAAGAAACCGGTTAAAACAGATTTTAAATACTTCTTTAAATGTTTTTATAACATTATTATTAAGCATGCAAGAAGTTCATAATTAAACTGGTTTAGTCAATTGTGAACATATATACTTGTAGTATCAACGGCCACAGAAGAAAATGAACTTACGTTTCCATTCTTATCTCTTGCTTTTAGTCCCATCTTGTACATTCGGTACAAATGCACAGAGAAATATTAAAGGAATAAAATTTTTTCAACTAATTTTCCTATGGATTATATTCCAAACAGCCTAAATCCCAAACTGCATTCTTAGGTCTTGTTACTCCAAGTATATCTGTTGTAAAAAATGCTGCTAAATCAACTCCAGCATCTCTACCTGTAGTAGTTAAATAATCTGCAATATTAGTTCCATATTTATTCGCAAATGTAACTTGGGCACTATCGCTGTTAGTATCCCAACCTAATGCCTGCCACTGAGCCCACGTTTTATAAGCACCATCTACATAATAGGCATCTGTATCTGCTGGTCGTTTGTACCAGATGTTATAATCTATATCCTTGTATTGGCATTGTGCATACGCTTGGTTACTTGGCGTGTCCCAAAAAATTAAAGCATTAGTAGCGGTCGGATTATCAAGCATCATTATATTATTTTTTATAATAGCTGTATCTATGTTACCTAATTGAATGCCCCAGTCCATAGTAGAACCATTAAGAACAAATGTATTATTAAACAAATGTAAACTGCTGTTATGATCTGCATCTGCACCATCTGCTAATAATACCATACAGTTTAATTCTTTTGTACTAATAACTACCAGATTATTATAAATCTTGAATATATTAGAACCCAGTGTACTGGAATATATAAACTGCATTCTATCTGAACCTGGATTGACGGAATAACAGAAATTATTAGCAACGGTAGTTACATTATTTTCAGTTCCTCCAAAATCGTAAGAGAACTGTATAAAATCTGAATGCCAAGTATCGTCAGTTGTATTTCCTAAATATATTTCATTGCCAGTAATCGTATATCCCCCTTTGCTGTCCACTCCGCAAAAGATGCCATCTTGGAAATTAGGATAATCGTTTGCATCCCCTATTTTGATATAATTATTGGTAAATGTATGATAAGAATAATTACATAAAATACCGCCAACTCTTCCATTGCTGATTATGTTACAGTTATCAATTGTAACATTATCTGAACCTAAAACCGCAACACAAGCGTATGCATCTGAAACATCATAATATGGTATTGTCCAATAAATATTCAGATTAGTAACTTTAACATTACTTGTAAAGAAAACTGATAAGACGTGCTTAGTGGGGCTATTCAAGGTATCGTCTGAAACGAAATAAACCTCTCCATTATGCCCTGCCTCCCAACCTTTCGTAACAACTACCGGAACAGATCCGGGTATTATACAATCATCCCATATAGCATCTTTAGAATATGTTGTTGAATCACTTCCGCCAGAAATATAAACAGTATCACCACCCTGTATCACATCAAAATCTAAATTATACAGAGAAGTTGCAGCATTAGTCCAGCTTAAACCAGTACCAGTTCCAGAAGCGTCTCTATCTACATAATAGATTTTAGGTAGTGTATTGGTAGTAATGAACTGTAATCTAGGATTTATAGATTTACCAGCGGCTATCATGCTATCTATATAGCTTTGCCTTAAATAACCAAGATTTACATTTTGCTGGAAATCATCAATTCCATACCCGATTAGGTTTGAGTAGCGAAGCGATAACATAGCTATCTCTTCAGCCCAGCGGATATAATCCTGTTGGAATGGCTCTGAATATGTGCCATCAAGGCATACTGGTGTAGATTGATAAGGTGGAAGAAGATTAACCCAGACAGATATGCTGGACATCTTCGCTTCCGGCAGGTAAATCTTGAGGTCTTCCCAGGAATTGGGTCCACAAATAAGCCATTCATAAGAATTTATCAGGAAGTCTTTTTGCAGTTTAACCGGCAGACCGTTTGATGGACCAAACTCTCTCTTAGTATTTAATACAAAACCTGAAATAACAAGTATGAATAAACAGGGAAAGAAAAATTTTGGAACAGATTTTAAAAATTTCAACAGGTTCATAGTCGTATATAATAATTTATTTAATCAACATCATTTTCTTACTTGAAACAAAGGAATCGGTCACAAGTTTGTAAATGTACATCCCGCTGGGTAAGTCCCGGATATTTCCGCCCGAGGCGGAGAATGTTACAGAATAGCTGCCTGCATCTTTATACTCATTAACAAGTGTAGTAATTTCATTACCTATTATATCATAAACTTTTAATATTACTTTACTAGGTTTTGCCACCTGGTAATTTATTACTGTACTCGGATTAAACGGGTTGGGGTAGTTTTGGCTTAAAGTGTAGTTCGGTACTTCAATAAGTGCTACTGATAATAGTGGATCATTAAACAAGAAATTGTCAAAGTTAAAATCAGTTAAACCTATATAACCTGAATTTGCTAATTTAAAAATAATTTTGTTTATATTATCATAATTCAGGGTCAATATCTGCCACGTAGTAATATTTGAAAATGTTTGTGAATATATTTTGCTCGATCCGTTCCATCCTTCTATGATTAAAGTATCTGTGCTTGACTCACTTACCTGGTAAACTGCAATGCTGTTTAATTTAACCAATTCATTATTAATAGTTGTAACTGTAAATTGGTCCTCAGCGGGATTTTGGAAAACAAAGTAAATACTTGTACTATAAACATCAAAGTTATATCCGTAATTTGTATAAAAATTTTTGTTACTGGAATATAAAAAGTTACCTATTGTAAAATTTGAATCTAATGACTGGTCGGAACTCCATCCTTGATCATCGAAACTAATTATATTTTGCGCAAGTACAGGCATACATAACAATAAGTTGACCAAAACATGCAATGAACCAACTAATTTCATCTATTCTTCTCCTATTCCCATTACTTTCTATCATGATTACATCTATTATCAATAGATAAAAATCTTCAACATTTGAACCAAAAATTGATATTAAATTAAATGGTTTTCCTACCCTGTTTTGTTTTATTATGGAATATTTACAGGTAAATTAGGAGTGGCTTAGATTATGATGTTGCGATTCAAAACTGTCATACTATAGGAATTACTTATCGATAAGCTATTATCCTTCACATTACTCCTTAATTATGAAAATAGTAATGACTTTTTAGTAATTGATTATGATTAATGAAGACCGCTTAAATCCTGAGGGTGTTAAAAAATTTATTGTAAAAATAGACAGTTTAATTAAGACAGAGGAAAATAGAACGAACGCACAACAGCGGTTTATAAAATGGGGGCTTACTGGAAAAACGTGGAAGCCAAAAAAATTACTGGAGCCAATTACTTATGCTTGGCGGGGGGTGTTGCACTGAATTGTGTTGCGAATGGAAAACTGTTAAAAGAAATATTTTTAAAGATATTTTCATTCAACAGGTAGCTGGTGATGCTGGGGGGCATTAGGGGCACAAATGACCCATTATATATTACGAGCAAAAGCGCACAATTCTCAATGGCAGCGATTCAATGCAATGAGCTTATCTTGGTCCTGACTTTTCAGATAAAGAAGCTATTATTGCTTTCAAAAAGAACAAGGCAGTCTTATAGCTTTGATGATTTATGTTATGAAGTTGCAGATTTAATTGATTGCGGTAATGTTGTTGGATGGTTTCAAGATAGAATGGAGTATGGCACTAGAGCATTAGGGAACCGTAGCATATTAGCTGATGCGAGAAATGTTGAAATGCAAAAAAAAATGAACTTAAAATAAAATATAGAGAAGGTTTCAGGCCATTTGCACCTTCCGTCCTTATTGAAAGTTCGAAAGAATTTTTTAATTTGCCGATTGAGTCACCTTACATGCTGCTAATTGCTGATGTTAATGAGGAAAGAAGAAAAAAACTATCTGATAATTATCAGAAATTAGATCTTTTGGAAAAACTTTATTTTGAAAGAAGTGATGTTCAGTCAATTACACACTTGGATTTTCTGCCAGAATAGAGACTGTCCACAAAGAAACTAATCCCAGATACTGGCAAATTATCAATACTTTTAAAGAAAGAACAGGTTATGGTATACTTGTAAATACCAGTTTCAATTTTCGTGGTGAGCCTATTGTTTGTAATCCGGATGATGCCTTCAGATGCTTTATGCGCACTGAAAAGGACTATTTGGTGATCAATGACTTTATATTAAAGAAAACCGACCAGCCAGACTGGGAGAACAAAGAAAAATGGATGTGTAAATTTAAAATGGATTAAACATGAAAAGAAAAGTTATTCAAATTTTATTCTTGTTATCATTTCTGTTCTTTACGGATTATTCATTTTACCATTTAAAAGTCCATTTTGGTAGTGGATGGATTATTTATGTAATTGATTATTTGCTAAAATCTATTTTGATATTTATATTATTCGAAAGTATATTATATAAAACTTTATTTGATTTTAAATCAAATAAATATAGTCTTTCTTTTCTCATAGTTATTCCTTTACTGGCTTCATTGCATATCTCACACAGACTAATAGCAATAGATAAATTGTATTTTCTCTCAAAAAATATTACATTAAAATCCTCAGATAACTTATGGAGGTTTGATAAATTATTGGGGCATAGAGCCGTCCCGAATTCAAAGGGTGCTTACCTATATTATATTGGGGATACGATTAAGGGCGAAGTTCCTGTATTATTTGATTCTTTGGGTTATAGGACTGTTAATCATTCTTTGAAAATTATATCAGATAATACAGATTTATATTTAGGCTGCTCTTTTACATTTGGGGATTATGTTGAAGCTCAAAATACATATCCGTTTTTAACTTCAAAAATGCTTAGTCACAATTATTTGAATGCAGGTGCCTCGGCTTATGGTATTGCCCAAATGTATCAAATTGCCAAGATGTTAATACCAAAAAATAAATTCACTTACGTTTTTATTCAGTTAAGCCCATGGCTTTCCGAAAGAGGAATGCAGTTAAACGGTCCTACATATTATGGTTATCGACCATGTCCTTATTTTAGCCAAAATAAAAATACATTTTATTGGAATCCCCCCGCTTATGAAACAATATATTTTGAAGCAAGTAAAAATAATTGGCGTGAAACAAAATCTTCATATTTTGAAAAAATAAAATTTTTATTTACTGATGGTTACAAAACTGAATTGATAGATTATTACTCATGTCAATTAGCAAAATTAAAAGTAAAGATAGGTTTAATTCCTAAACCGACTAAAAATAAAAAATCATTAGAATTGTATTTTTATGATGAGCTAATAGAAATGTGTCATAAACATTCTGTTATACCTGTTGTCCTAAAATTAAGATATGAAAATAACGAATGTAATGAATTAGTTAATCACCTTTCAAAAAAATCAGTAGTGATTGACTTAGACTACAGCTTAGATTCTCTTGCGAATAAAACAGGCATACCTTTCCAGAATCTTTTTGGAATCTATCATGTACAGAGAAATGACTCCATTTGGTATGATGGACATCCCAATAAACTTGCACATAAACTTTATTCTGAAAAAATTTATAAATTACTAACAAATAGGAACAATTAAATCATGGAATTTCTAAAAGACCTTTGGCTATTCATGAAAGAGCGCAAAATTATCATCATAGTATTGCTACTATTAGGATCGCTAATTGTTTTTGGTAGTGGCAGTGCCATTGCACCATTTATTTATACAATATTTTAAACTATGGGAGGAAAAAACGTGAAAATAGATACATCAAAATCAACAACTTTGATTATTTCAATGAGGTTTTTAATCCTATACTTGGTGTTTACCTGGCAATGAGCTGTCATCTGTATCTCTCATAGTTGGAATCGTTATGACGCTTTGGATGAAATAATATTGCAGCATTACTATTTTTTTGCTTTGTATAAAATGAGCGCCCTCTATATAACCGTCCAATTCCGGAACTCAGACGATCAAAGAAGAGAAGCCACATCGGCAATACAAGTCTCAAGGTTAGAGTTGATATTTTTATTGATCAGATATATTCTGATGATAAGCAAAAGCAGAAAATGTTTGTGTGAAATGTGTGTGAAAAAATTCTTCTTCCTTCTAAGTTATTTATATATAATCACCTAGAAGTAAACGACCGACTCCCGCCACCTCCACCAATCCTTTATTTGGCTTTACTTCATTTAACATTGAATCTTTGAAAATGTTCTGAAAAGGCTTCCCTTCAAACTCATAATGATAAAAATTATTTTCTGAAAGGTAGTGGATTTGGAAGTCTGTAATAATTTGTAAGTTTGCTGCAAATTAATTAAATAGTTTTTACAGATATGACTACTGTAGATCCCTCCAATACAGTAAAATCGGAACGACTTCTTTCACTTGATGTTTTCAGGGGAATTACAATAGCAGGAATGATACTTGTTAATAATCCTGGAACATGGGATGATGCAGTTTATCCTCCCCTACGACATGCTCAGTGGAATGGTTGTACGCCTACAGATTTAATATTTCCCTTTTTCCTCTTTATTATGGGAGTTGCAATTCCTTTCGCATTGGGTAAAAAAATTAATAAGGCAGAGGATCATAAGAATATCATTCTACAAATTGTAAAAAGAAGCATTATTCTTTTTTTACTTGGATTGATCATTCATACCTTTCCTTTTGGCCTGTTGGGAGAGAGTTTTAATTTTTCCACAATGAGGATTCCAGGTGTTTTACAGAGGATAGCAGTTGTATATCTGGTAACGGCAATTTTATTTTTAAAAACAAATTTAAGAATACAAATCTATACTGGGGTTGTTCTTCTAATTATCTATTGGCTATTGATGACATTGGTACCGGTTCCAGGAGTTGGTTATTCTAATCTTGAACCAACAAAAAATCTTGCAGCTTGGGTAGACCAAACTTTACTTGGAGGACATTTATGGGCAAACAGCAAAGTTTGGGATCCTGAAGGAATATTAAGTACTATCCCTGCAATTACTACTTCAATTATAGGGATGCTAACAGGGAGTTGGTTAAAAACTAATAATGATAAAACAACAAAAACAGTCTGGCTTTTTGTAACAGGTAGCATTTGTATAGCAGTAGGATATATTTGGGATGGTTGGTTTCCGATAAATAAAAGCTTATGGACAAGTTCTTATGTTATTTATAGTGGAGGTCTCGCACTTCTTTTTCTTGGTTTTTGTTATTGGTTTATAGATGCAAGAGGATCAAAATGGTGGATAAAACCTTTCCAGGTTTATGGATCAAACGCAATCACGGTTTACTTTCTTTCTGAAATAACAGGGAAATTAATGTATTTACTCAAAGTTCCTTCTGGAAACGGGGATATTGCATTAAGTACATTCTTATTTAATAATTTTTTCCTGGTTTTATTCAAGCCGATAAATGCTTCCTTAATTTGGGCAATTTGTTATTTGTTAATGTGGTTGGGACTAATGTGGATTTTGTATGTAAAGAAAATATTTATTAAAGTTTAGCAATCAAAACTCTCCTTTATTTAAAAAATTATTTTATTTTTTCTAAAAATAACTTGACATTTTAAAAATAAATTAATATGTTCGAATTAGTTGGTTTAACCAACAAACTATTTATTTAGTCTTATAGTATATGAAAACAGAAAATGTAATTGGTGGTAATGCAAAAGTTGTCCGTAATATAAACAGATCCATGATCCTAAATATTATTAGAAACAAGCAACCTATTTCAAGAACAAAACTTGCAAGACTTACTCATTTAAACAAAAGTACTGTTTCAAGTATTGTTGCAGATCTAATTCATGAAGAATTTATATTTGAACAAAAAACATATGACCCCAACATTGGAAGAAACCCTCTTGATTTATCCTTAAAGCTTGGTAAATATCTTATAGGTGCAATTTCAATAGATGCTGCATTAACAAGGTTTGCAATTGCTGATATTGATGGAAGCGTATTGGGTACATCATTCATAGAATCTCAACAAATAAATCCTGAAGAATTTCTAGCTAGATGTCAAAAGGAATTGAATCAGTTATGTGTAAAACTTAATGTAAAAAAGTTAGAAGGTTTAGGATTAAGTATTGCTGGAATTGTTGATTCAAAGAACCTTATTGTAAATTTTGCTCCAAACCTAGGATGGGAGGACTTCAACATAGGAGACGTAATAAGAAGATTATGGCCCGAAATTAAAATCTTGACTGTAGGTAATGATGCGAAATGCTCAGCAATGGCCGAACTTTGGTTTGGAACACATGAGATGAATTTATCTAACTTTGTATTTCTTCAGGTTGGACCAGGTATAGGTTCCGGGATTGTTGTTGAAAATAAAATTCTTGATGGTGAATTTCATGCATCCGGTGAAGTAGGGCATATGGTTCTTTATGAAGGAGGAGAGATTTGTATTTGTGGTAATAATGGTTGTTGGGAAAGATATGCTTCAGATCGCGCAACTATAAAAAGATATATGGCTAAAAAAAATGGATCGTTAGAGCAATCAACAAATCTTACAATTGACGATATAATTATTGCAGCTAAAAATAATGATGGTATTGCCCGGGAAGTACTTACACAAACAGGGCATTATTTGGGATTAGGAATAGCTAATATTATTAAGGTTATTGATCCACACGTAATAATTGTTGGCGGAAGAATTTTCCAGGCCTGGGACATTATATATCCCGAGATTGACCAGGAAGTAAAAAAAAGAACATTTTATGGTAAGAAGAAAATCATTTCAATATTACCTACATCTCTGCCGGTTCGACCTCGCTTATTGGGAGCCGCAACTCTCGCTATAAAAGTAATATTTGATGATTATAAAATCACTATGTAATTATTAATAATATAATACTATGTAATTATTAATAATATAATATTGAAAAGAAATAGATTTAAAAATTTAATTTGTTGGTTCAACCAACTATTTAAAAAAATTATTTAATTACTCTTTATATGGAAAAACAAAGATTAACTGTTGGTGTTGATATTGGTGGGACTAATACTGTCTTCGGGTTTATTAAAGACAATGGTGAAAACCTATTCAGCGGTTCAATCTCAACAAACCCAAGTGAAGGTGCTGATAAATTTATAACAAGAGTTGCCGAGGAAATTAAAACCAGAATTAAAGATTACATAGGTGAATATAGTTTAGTTGGGATAGGAATTGCAGCTCCAAGTGCAAATCATTTTCATGGTACAATCGAAACTCCTTCAAACTTAAAATGGGGTAATGTGAATTTTGTAACAATGATGAAAGAATATTTTGAAATTCCTATTGTTATTACCAATGACTCTAATGCCGCGGCTTTAGGCGAATATGAATTTGGTTTAGGCAAAGGATTGAAAAATTTTATTGTTATAACTCTTGGTACAGGGTTGGGTAGCGGAATAATGATTAATGGCAGTCTCCTATATAGCGAAAATGGTCTCGCAGGTGAATTGGGTGCTGGTCGTTGCGTGCGCCGTGGCTTTGTGGTT
>CAYNUV010000047.1:0-11845 GCA_964400245.1 uncultured Ignavibacteriaceae bacterium | reverse complement strand
AGTAGTTCATTTTCTTAAAGAGTTGAATTTATTTGAAGAATTTATCTCGCTTTGTCCGAATCAAATAAAATCCTTTCGGTTCTTTAATGACTCAGGAAAAAGTGTAAGCAGTAAATTTAGTTTTTCTGCTTATGGATTAAGCCGCTCATCGTTTGATAATCTTTTACTTTGTAATGTAAAGAGAAAAGGTGTTTCAGTCTTTCAGCCTGCAGAAGTTAAAGAAATCATCAAACAGGGAGAATCTTATTATCTGATTGTAAAAAATGATAAACAAAATAATGTAAATTTTAATGTAAGATATTTAATTGCGGCTTACGGAAAGCAGAATCCTTTAGATAATATTTTAAATAGAAATCTTGTTAGTTATAGATCAAGACTTAATGGAGTAAAATTTCACTTATCTAAAAGTAAATTAAGCGATTTTAATGAAGAAGAAATTAAGATTTATGGTGCGAATAATATTTATTGCGGAGTAAATCTAGTTGATAATGATAAAGTAACCTTCTGTTTCCTTGAAGACAGGAATGAAGAACAGCCTCCACCAAGAATGCAGTTGATTGAGCTTCAAAATAAAAATAAATCATTCAAAAAATTATTTAACACTAATGATGAAAATCTTTTTGCAGAGATTCCTGTTTATGGAACAGGGAATATTTATTTTAGAAAAAGAAATCTGATTGAAAATGGAATCTTTATGATTGGTGATTCTGCCGGTGTAATTGCGCCTTTAGCCGGAGATGGAATCGGGATTGCTATGGAATCAGGAAAATTAATAGCAGATCTGCTGTATAAAAAAAGATGCGAAAATCTTTCAGAGGAAGAATTAAAATCTTTATATAAAAAAGAATGGAACAGGATATTTTCAAAAAGAATAATAACTGCCGGAATTATTCAGAATTTTATTTTTAAAAACTTCAGCAGGAATACAGGTTTTTTATTATCAACATACTTCCCATCAATGTTGCCTTATCTAATAAAAAACACAAGAAATGCTTTCAGAAAAATATAGTTATATTTATGTATGCAGTTTAATTTAAAAAATATATCGAAGTTCGTAGTAGTTGGTGACAGAGTTTTAATTCGCCCTGAAGAAGAATCAAGTAAAACATCGAGCGGGCTTTTTCTTCCGCCTGGTGTATCTGAAAAGGAAAGGATACAGAGTGGTTATGTTATTAAAGCCGGACCAGGTTATCCAACAGCGACTAACATTGAAGATGAACCATGGAAAGAATCTAAAGAACCTGTAAAGTATATACCTTTGCAGGTAAAAGAAGGGGATCTCGCAATCTTTCTTCGCAGGGAAGCATTTGAAATTGAATTTGATAAAGAGAAATTATTAATCGTACCGCAGTCTGCAATTCTTCTTTTAATAAGAAATGATCCTGAACTGTCTGATGAATAATCTTCCTTAAAAGGGGAGAATCTTATTTATTATAACTTTTAATCTTGAATATTTCCCGATATAAATTGGGTCTTCTTCCAGGTCTTCATCACAAGAAGAATTACTTGCCTTAGATGATTCATCATAGACAGCAAAGATGTGCTTTTCTAAGGTTTCTTTGGTATCTTTTTGTGAAACCGGGAGTCTCAAATCACGGCATTCATCATAAAGTTCTTCCCAGGTTAAGTGGGTTGTATTTTTCGTTTCCATCGTCAACTCTTTTTTTTATTTACTAACAATGAAATTTAATTCCAGTTCAACAGGATGATACTTATAATCAGAATAACAATCATAGGAAGAGAAAATTTTCGGAGTAAATAAACAGCAAATTTATTCTGCTCACCTTTATTAAATGAACCGAGCCAGTCACCTTTATCTATCGACCATTGTGAACCGTTTTTATCGAAGTATTTCATTGGTAACATAATTCCTGGCAAATTTTTTTTATTTCGTTGCTTATGCTTTAAGATTTTATTCAAATTTTGTTCCTTTATAAAATTTTATTTTCTATGAGAATACATTCGGTGATTCCTTATATCGGTAAAAACTTCTACTCAGGTCATATTCTTTTTACTTCTAATCTCAAACTGATATTGAAAAAGAACAGATATGACATAATGATTATCAAGTTTCGCTCATTTTTTTTATTTTTAAGTAAAGAATCAAAACTCAAATCAAATAACAGGTAATCGGTATGGCAGCCAATATTGATATGATTAAAAAGGTTTATTCTGAATACAAGAATAAAATAGCAGAGGTAAGAAAGATCATTAATCATCCTTTAACTTTCAGCGAAAAAGTTTTATATGTACATCTCTGGGATAAAGCTGAAAAAGAATTTGCAAGAGGAAAGGATTATGTTGAATTAGCCCCGGACAGAGTTGCTATGCAGGATGCTACAGCCCAGATGGCACTTCTCCAGTTTATGTCTGCCAGCAGGAAAACAACGGCAGTACCAACTACAGTTCATTGCGACCATTTAATTCAAGCTCAGATCGGAGCTAAGGATGATCTTTTAAGAGCAACAGAAGAAAACAAGGAAGTTTTTGATTTCCTGGAAAGTATCTCAAAAAAATATGGAATAGGTTTCTGGAAACCGGGTGCTGGAATTATTCACCAGGTTGTACTTGAGAATTATGCATTCCCGGGCGGGATGATGATCGGAACAGATTCTCATACTCCAAATGCAGGCGGATTGGGCATGATTGCAATTGGTGTCGGCGGTGCAGATGCTGTTGATGTTATGGCTGGAATGCCATGGGAATTAAAGTGGCCGAAGATTACAGGAGTTAAATTAACAGGTAAAATGAGTGGCTGGACATCTTCAAAAGATATTATTCTTAAACTTGCCGGAATCTTAACTGTGAATGGTGGAACAGGAGCTATAGTTGAATATTTCGGTGAAGGCGTTTCATCAATTTCTTGTACAGGGAAAGGAACTATTTGTAATATGGGTGCAGAGATTGGTGCAACAACTTCTGTATTTCCGTTTGATGAAAAAATGGCTGCATACTTAAGGATTACAGATCGTGCAGATGTTGCAGCACTTGCAGAAAATCTTATGGATGAATTATCCGCTGATCCGGAAGTTCAAAAGAATCCTGCAAAATATTATGACCAGGTAATAGAAATTAATTTATCGGAACTAGAACCTCATCTTAACGGACCTTTTACTCCTGATAAAGCCTGGCCTATCTCTAAAATGAAAGAAGCAGTAAAGGAATTTAATTACCCGGATAATATTAAAGTTGCATTGATAGGAAGTTGTACAAATTCCAGTTATGAAGATATTGACAGATCAGCGAGTATAGCCAGGCAGGCATTAAAAAAAGGACTTAAAGCTAAATCGCAGTTTACAATTACTCCGGGATCTGAGCAGGTTAGAGCAACAATTGAGCGTGACGGGCTCCTGACAACTCTTCAGGATTTTGGGGGATTAATTCTTGCAAATGCTTGTGGACCTTGTATTGGTATGTGGAAGAGAATGGATATAAAGACGGGTGAAAGAAATACAATTGTAACTTCATTTAACAGGAATTTTGCAAAAAGGAATGATGGTAATGCTGAAACACTTGCCTTTGTTGCCAGTCCTGAAATAACAACTGCGCTTGCAATAGCCGGCAGTTTGTCATTCAATCCTTTAACAGATGAATTACAAAATGAAAAAGGTGAAAAGGTTAAGCTTGATCCTCCGACAGGTGAAGAATTGCCGCCAAAAGGATTTGATAAAGGTGTAGATGGTTTTATTCCTCCTGCAAAAAATGGTGCTGATATAGAAGTTATTGTCAGAGAGGATAGCGATCGTCTTCAGCTTTTAAAGCCTTTTGAACCTTGGGATGGTAAAGATTGTGAAGATCTTCCTGTTTTATTAAAAGCACAAGGCAAATGTACAACTGATCATATTTCAATGGCTGGACCCTGGTTAAAATACCGAGGGCATCTTGATAATATTTCCAACAATATGTTCATAGGTGCAGCCAATGCTTTTACAAGTGAGACTGGGAAAACGAAAAATATTTTTACAGGAGAATATAAATCTGTTCCTGAAGTTGCACGTGCATATAAAAAGTACGGGCATGGCTGGGTTGTTGTCGGCGATGAAAATTATGGCGAAGGTTCAAGCCGTGAACACGCGGCTATGGAACCAAGATTTCTTGGTGGAAAAGCAATTATTGTGAAAAGCTTTGCACGAATTCATGAAACAAATCTTAAAAAACAAGGAATGCTTCCTTTAACTTTTGCTAATCCTAAAGATTATGATAAGATAAAGGAAGATGATAAGGTTACGTTGAAAGTTTCTGGGCTCGCTTCTGAAAAACCAGTAGAGATGATATTAAAACATAAAGACGGTTCGAAGGATGAAATAGTATTAAACCATACCATGAATGAAGCACAGATAAAATGGTTTAAAGCAGGAAGTGCGTTGAATTTGATTGCAGCACAAAATTCAAAATAAAGTTAATTTTTGAAATAAACTTTATATAAGGATTTATCCTCTTTTATTTGGTTAGCCATACCTTCAAAATCTGGATATAGGGAATATTCATTAATGAAAAGCATTCTTAATTCTTTATGAATTTGTTCTTTGTTACTAATAATAAGCCTAATCAAATATTTTTCTTTAAAGTCTTTCACTTGAGTTTCTAAATCTTCATCTGAACAACCGTGTATTGTAAAACATCCTTTCTGATTTAATATTCTTTGATTATTAAAAGAAGAAACAAATGGAAAAGGCAGTACTAAATTTTCCTCAGTAAAATCTATATCAAATTTTCTGTTAATCTGGCTTAAAATATTTGTAATATTATTTTTTCTATCCGATAATAAGGCTCTTGCAAAGATATGTGTACTATGGGTATCAGGATTTTTTTTTGAACGTCTTAGATTTTTATTTTTCTCGACATAATTCCAAGGATTAAATATAAACACAGTTCCTTTCTTTTTGGGATTCTAAAATGCTGCATTAAAGCTAATATGTCAATTCTATGATGAGTGAAATCATAATTTGAATTATGTTGAGGCATATAGTCTCTAAAATTCAGAAGCAATGTTTTTTCAGCTTTCATTGCTTTTTTGTTTCGTAATACTGAGGGTAATAATTTATATTTTGTTTCGGTCAGACCTCTAAAAAATAATCCATTTACAAATGGGTATTCAGCTTTGGCTTTTGGATATAAAATTTTATAGGATTCATTAACAGACTTTAAATAATCCGCAACACTTTTTATCATAAAGCATTCTCCTTTTATAGAAATATAGCATGATTTTAAGAAGAATAGATAGTTATAGTGAATAAGTGCAAATTACCTGCATAGTATTCAATCAATCAAAACCTTATTTTTACAATAAAAAGATTTAACAAGGTTTAATGACATTTCTCAACCCTGCTGTTCTATTCGGTTTATTGGCTGCTTCTATTCCTGTTCTCATTCATCTTTTTAATTTAAGAAAGTTAAAGAAGATTGAGTTCAGCACTCTGGCTTTTCTTAAAGAGTTGCAGAAAAACAGGATAAGAAAAGTAAAGCTAAAACAGTTGCTTCTTCTCGCACTGAGAGTTTTAATTATTCTGCTTCTTGTTTTTGCTTTTGCACGCCCAACACTTGAGGGTGTCGCAATAGGCGGAACTACATCCGCAGCAAAAACAACTGCCGTTTTTATTCTTGATGATACATTCAGCATGTCTGTTATTGATGCGAATGGTTCATATCTTAACCAGGCAAAAGAATCTGTTCAGCAACTAATAAGAGATTTACAAGAAGGGGATGAAACTGCTCTTATTCTTGTTTCAGATAATAAAAAAGATGAGATTAAACTTTCGTCTAATTTATCAGAACTTTCTAAAAAAATAGACGATGTTACTCCATCATCCTCCAGCAAAACTTTACACGAAGCAGTCATAAGTGCGGCAAATATTTTATCAGGCTCAAAAAATTTTAATAAGGAGATTTACATTTTCTCAGATTTCCAGAGCAGCAGGATTTCGGAAGAAGGTTCTGTTTCCGACTTGAGCCAGCTTCTTGATGAAAAAGTTAAATTGTATTTGTTCAATTATTCAGGGAAAGAAATTTATAATCTTGGTATTGATGATATAAAAATAGAAACTCAAATATTTGAAAAAGATAAACCTGTTAGTTTTAATGTTACTGTAACAAATTACTCATCGAGCAGAATTGATAATATTGTTTTGTCTTTATTCATCAATGGCGAAAGAACTACACAACAAAGTATTCCTCTTGATGCAAAAGAATCTTCTGTTGTTTCGATGGAGGCATTGGTAAATAAAACAGGATTCATTGAAGTCTTTACAGAGATTGAAGATGATGAAGTAATGCAGGATAACAGGAGATACACGACTCTTTTTGTTCCGGATAAAATTCCTGTTATAATTTTTTATGATGAAGAACCGGATATAAATTTTATAGAGTTAGCACTTTTATCATCAGGTAATGAAGAGACATTTAATATTTCTAAAAGAAATAGTAGTCAGCTTGCATCTGTAAATCTTAATCAGTATGAAGTTGTGATTGTTGTTGGTGAAAAGGCAGTTTCATATCAAAGATTAAAAGAATATGTTGAAAATGAAGGCGGAATATTTTTAATGCCCGGGAGTAAAACATCATCAGAAGGTTTCCAAAATATTCTTAATGCTTTCAATCTTCCAATTGTTCAGGGTTCTTTCGGTGAAGCCGGTAAGAAAGATAACATAGCGAACTTTGATAAGATTGAATTCAATCACCCGATTTTCAGTGATCTGTTTACTGAGGATACAAAAAAGAATATTGAATCGCCTGATATTTATCATCATCTCAGGATTAATTCAGGCAGCAAAGGAGTAAATATTATTTCTCTTATGAATGGCTCATCTTTTCTAAGTGAATATAAAATCGGGAAAGGAAAAATTTTCATTTGTAATACTTCACCGGTTTTAGGCTGGTCTGATTTCCCGTTAAAGGGGATCTTTCCACCTTTAATGAACAAAATTGTTTTTTATCTTGCATCAAAAAATGAAACTGAAGAAAAATATTTAGTCGGTGATGTTTTAAATATTAATGTTTCCGGCAAAAGCATTTCTCAGATTAAAA
This sequence comes from uncultured Ignavibacteriaceae bacterium, assembly GCA_964400245.1. Taxonomy (GTDB): domain Bacteria; phylum Bacteroidota; class Ignavibacteria; order Ignavibacteriales; family Ignavibacteriaceae; genus RBG-16-34-14. The sequence continues at coordinate 4,822 of CAYNUV010000047.1, read as the reverse complement.
TTGAAAAACCGGATAACACTGATGAATTCATAAACCCGGGAGATATTCCAACATCAGGATTTTTAACTTATGACAATACCAGCCTGAATGGAGTATTTAAAATTTTTTCGGGTGATAATGCGATAGATGAAATACCTGTAAATCATAATTCTCTAGAATCTATTACAACTTCCCTGAGTGATGATGAATTTGAAGAATATCTTTCAGCCATAAATTTTAAGGGAAAACATTTCAAAATAAATAAGGATGAAAACCCTGTAGAGGTTATTCAACAAGCCCGCTTTGGTTCTGAATTATGGAAAATATTTATTCTTGCCGCAATCATAACAGCATTAATTGAAATGCTCGTTGCAAGAAATGTAAAGAAAGAACTTGCTGAGGTTTAAACAATGGAAAGGTTTCCTAAAATTGATTATAATTGCTAAGGTATAAGGTATAGGGAATAAAGGTATAAGGTATAGATTTGTTTTTTATTAATTAAAAATTAAGACAGAGATAATTTGATAGACATTTCCCAAAAGACAACTGAAAGAGCCGTACTTGTTGCTCTCAATACAAGAGAAATTGATATTGAGATTGTTAATGAGCATCTTGATGAGCTTGAAGAACTTGCTTCAACTGCCGGAGCCGAAACAGTAAAAAAAATTGTGCAGGCAAAATATTCTCCCGATCCAGCTTTTTATATTGGTAAAGGAAAAGCAGAAGAGCTTGTAGATTTTGTAGAAAACAATTCTGTTGATCTCGTTATTTTTGATGATGATCTTACATCAACACAAGTAAGAAATCTTGAAAGAACTTTGAACAGGAAAATTATTGACCGCAGTGGTTTGATACTCGATATTTTTGCATCGAGAGCAAAGACAAGGGAAGCTAAAACACAAGTGGAACTCGCACAGTTACAATATTTGCTGCCGAGACTTACAAGAGCGTGGACTCACTTATCAAAACAGTATGGTGGAATTGGAACAAAAGGTCCCGGCGAGACACAGATTGAAACCGACAGAAGAATAATACGGAACAGGATAAGCCATCTTAAAGAAAATCTTAAAAAGATTGAATCGCAGAGAATTACCCAAACAGAAGGAAGAAAAGATTTTGTAAGAATTTGTTTGGTAGGATATACAAATGCAGGTAAATCAACTTTGTTTAACAGGCTTACGACATCCAGTGTTCTTGCAGAAGATAAACTTTTTGCTACTCTCGATTCGACAACAAGAGTATTAAGCATTAACAAGAACAGTAAAATACTTTTAAGCGATACTGTCGGTTTTATAAGGAAACTTCCCGCTGATCTTGTCGCATCTTTTAAAAGCACTTTAAATGAAGTAAGAGATGCAGATATTATTTTACATATGATTGATATTTCTCATCCTTACTATGAAGATCATATGAAAGTTGTTGAGGAAACATTAAAAGATTTTGGAAGCAATAAGAAAATTGTGCTGAATATTTTTAACAAAATTGATTTGCTGAATGACAGGCAAAAAATTGGTTATATCATGAACCAATACAAAGAGAGCATAATTATCTCTGCTGAAAAAGGAATAAACGTAACGGGCTTAATTGAAAAGCTTGTTAAACTGACTGAAAATACTTTTGTTGAGGAAAAAGTTGCACTGAATCTTGAAGACACAAAAACCGCTGCAAAAATTCATTCAATGGCGGAAGTTCTTTCAACAAAGTATGATGAAAAGAAAATCCATATTACATACAAAACAGATCGCCACAACTCAGATAAAATAAAGAAAATGGTTTATGGCACAAAATAAAATTACAATTGATGGGGAATCACTTACTCTTGATAAGATAGATTCCTTCATTAAAACAAATCCAAAGCTTGAGATTACAAAAGAAGCAAAGAAAAAAATAAATGAATCACGTGCACTTGTTGAAAAGTGGGTAAACAATAATGAAGTTATTTATGGAGTAACAACAGGTTTCGGTGAATTTGCAAATGTCAGCATTTCAAAAGATAATATTCTTGAACTCCAGGAAAATTTGATTGTGAGTCATGCTGCAGGCACCGGAGATTTCCTTCCACCTGCAATTGTTAAAATAATGATGCTGCTAAGATTGAATGCACTTGCAAGAGGATATTCCGGAATAAAATTATCAACTCTTGAACTTATGATTAAGATGATTGAGAATAATATTATTCCGGTAATTCCATCACAAGGATCAGTTGGCTCAAGCGGGGATCTTGTACAGCTTTCTCATCTTGTTCTCGCGATGATTGGAAAGGGCAGAGTTTATTTAACAAATAATTTTGAAAAAGATTTTGTACCTGAAGAAAAAATTATTCCTGCTAAAAATGCTCTAAAGAAATTTAAACTTACTCCTGTAAAACTTGAAGCAAAAGAGGGATTGGCTTTAATTAACGGCACACAGATGATGACTGCTTATGCGTCATATATTTGTATGCGCGCCAATAAACTTAAGATGCTTGCCGATATTTGTGCAGCACTTTCTCATGAGGCATTGCGTGCAACAGATAAAGCTTTCTTTGATAAGATTCACCAGCTCAGGCCATACCCGGGACAAATTGCCGTTGCAAAAAATATTCTTTCACTTATTAAGAATAGTGAGATTAGAAAATCACATCTCAAAAATGATCCGCGTATTCAGGATGCTTATTCAATCCGTTGTGTTCCCCAAATTCACGGAGCTTCAAGAGATGCAATTGATTATGTAACAAAACAGGTTGGTATTGAAATAAATTCCGTTAATGATAATCCAATAATCTTTGCAGAGACTAATGAAAAAATTGAAGGCGGGAATTTTCATGGGCAGCCGATAGCTCTTGCAATGGATTTTATGAGTATTGCTTTATCTGAACTGGCTAATGTTTCCGAAAGAAGAATTGAAAGAATGGTGAACGGGAACTTAAGCGGACTGCCGAGATTCCTTGCTGTTAACGGCGGACTTAATTCCGGTTTAATGATTGCACAATATACTGCTGCAAGCATTGTATCTGAAAATAAAGTTCTCTCTCATCCTGCAAGTGTTGATTCAATTCCAACATCTGCAAACCAGGAAGACCATAACTCAATGGGCTCCATTGCTGCACAGAAATGTTATAAGATTCTTCACAATCTTGAGAATGTTTTAGCAATTGAGCTGATGACAGCCGCACAGGCAATAGAATTTCTTAAGCCGTTAAAATGTGGTGAAGGAACTTCAATAGCTTATGAAGAAATAAGAAAAGTTATTAAGCCATTGCTTAAAGACAGAATTTTGTATGATGATATAAAGAAAGTTTTGGGGATAGTTAAGGATAATAGTTTATTAAATTCGATTGAAAAGAAAGTTAAGTTATTATAAGATGGAAATTATTTATCTCATATTTGGATTATTAATTGGGGCAGTTGTTTCATACTTGTTTATCAAAAATAAATCTGCATCACAATCAGGTAAAGCAGAAGAACGAAACAAAATTTATGAAGAGAATATTAAAAAACTTGAATCTGAATTAACTTCTGAAAGAAATAAAAGAATAGAATTAAGTTCTTCATACGCTTCCCTTCAGGCAGATTACAACAATCTTCAGAATAAATTAAGTGAGCAGAAAGAAGAAATAGAACAGCTTCAGAAAAAATTTACAACTGAGTTTGAAAATCTCGCCAATAAAATATTTGATGAAAAGACAAGTAAATTTTCTGAGCAAAGTAAAACAAATCTCGCAGAAATTCTTAATCCTTTAAGGGAAAAAATTTCTGAGTTTGAAAAGAAGGTTGATGAAACCAGTAAAGAAAACATAAGAGGGAATGCATCTTTGCGTGAACAGCTTCAAATGCTGAAGGATATGAATCTACAGATTACACAGGAGGCAAAGAATTTAACGCAGGCATTAAAGGGCGGAACAAAAACGCAGGGAAGCTGGGGAGAATTTATTCTTGAAAGCATTCTTGAAAAATCGGGACTTGTTAAAGGAAGGGAATACAAAATCCAGGAGGTTATTTATTCTGAAGAAGGAAAGAGATTCCAGCCAGATGTAATTATAAATCTTCCTGAAAATAAGAGTGTCATTGTTGATTCTAAAGTTTCTCTTGTTGCGTATGAAAAATTTATTTCCGCTGAGGATGATCTTCAAAGACAAATTTCATTAAAGGAACATATAACTTCAATAAGAAATCATATCAGGAATCTCGGTTCGAAAAATTATCAATCGCTTTATCAACTGGAGAGTTTGGATTTTGTACTTATGTTTATGCCGGTTGAACCTGCATTTGCTCTTGCTGTACAAAATGATCAGGAAATTTTTAATGATGCTTTTAATAAGAATATAGTTATAGTAAGTCCTTCAACATTATTGGCTACTTTGAGAACGGTTGCAAGTATATGGCGTCAGGAAAACCAGAACAGAAATGCACTTGAAATAGCCAGGCAAAGCGGTGCTCTTTATGATAAGTTTGTTGGATTTATTGATGATCTCATTAAAGTTGGTAACAAAATTGATGACGCTAAAAAAGAATATATAGAAGCAATGAGAAAACTAACAAATGGAACAGGTAACCTTATCAAAAGAGTTGAAAATATTAAAAGGCTTGGAGCAAATACAACAAGATTACTTCCCAAACAATTGCTTGATAGAGCAGATGATGAAGAAGATATTGAAGATGACGGTCAGGATGGTTTATTCAGGGATGTTGATCTAAAATGATTGTTGTTGAGCCATCCTCAGAAGAAGATTTTGAATTGTACTATGATCTTCGTTGGAGAATTTTAAGAAAACCATGGAACCAGTCAAAGGGGAGTGAAAAAGATGAGATTGAAGATAAATCAATTCATTTAATGGTTTGTAATGAAGACGGAATTCCAATAG
>CAYNUV010000046.1:0-11846 GCA_964400245.1 uncultured Ignavibacteriaceae bacterium | reverse complement strand
GGGAAGGCTTCTTATCCGCAATATAGCAATGAACTTTGATGGTTTTATCGAGAGGAAAGAAGATACTGCTAAGTATTCGAGAACAGTTTAAAAAAAGAGGATGCTAAAAACATCCTCTTGATTTTTTTTCTAAAATTATTTCTTTTTAAGCAGCTCATCTGTCAGAACAGTTGCTTCGGCATATAGCTTATTATCCGTATACTTTACTTCGAATGCCTGGTTATTATCATCAAACAAATAAAACTTATCATTCAAATTAATTATCTGCATTTCCCCTATGCCCGGAACATTCAATATTATATTGTCATCATCTTTTTTAGCCGGGTACTCTTTCCCGTCAGGTAATTTTACTATGGTTGCTTTGTCCTTGTCAATTCTAAGCGCAGCCGTTTCATCTGTACTGTACAGTAAAATAATTTTCCCTTCCTGAATTTTTCTTTCAAATGCCGTCTCATCATTTCTTAAACTGGCATTAATTTCATTACTCGTTTCCCCATTTTGAACAGGTGAATTATTCTCAACCTTACTTGTTTCTGCGCTGTCTTTTTTATCAGAACAACTTATTAATGTTATTGAAAGAATAATTACCAAGCTCAAAAATAATCTTTTCATCTTTTACTCCGTTTTTGTTTATTAGACTAATAAGATATGCTAAATACTTTGTAAGTTATGTATATATAAACACAAGCCGGTTAACGTTGATGATGATGCTGCAAAGCATTAAATAGTTTTAACGGCTTTATTGAGAAGAAAGAGGATACTCCAAAGTATTCTATGACAGTTTGACTAATCTTGATTATTATTTAATTGTCTTTTTTGATTAGTATAGATTCCCCTGTTTTTCCCGGTGACAGTATATATTATCCTTCGCTTTACTTCCGACAAAACATTTTTCTTAGGGCCATATACTATATTTTTCAAAAATTAAGATTACTACGCATATAACTTAATAAGAAAGGAGACCGTCTCATGAATACTTTAGAGGAAAAAATTAAAAACGAAATGATTTCTGATTATGGTAATTCCTTAGAAAAAAATTTTGATTTAGCTAAACAACTAGTTAAGATTTCTAGGGATGGCACTGTTGATATTCTTGAAAAAGAAAAATTCTCCGGAGAGGAATTAATATTACTTTATTTGATAGGAAAATGTTATGCTAAAGAGGCTGGGTTATCTCAAAGTAATGGAGTCGTCCATAATGAATTGATAAACGAATTGGGTAAACCGGAAGGATCTATTTTTCCTTGGCTGAAGAGTTTAAGGGATTCAAAAAAGATTAAGCAAAATAAAAACGCTCACCCTATTGAACATTACATACCGATTAATTTAATTGAAGAAACTATAATAAAATTAAATAAAAAATAGACGGGAGAAATGGTTATGAACGAAGAACAATATCTCAAAATTGAAGGTTGGTTGAAATCAATTGATAATCGCTTAAGTAATATTGAGTCGGCCATCCCAGCCAAAGGATCATTCAATTCAACCGATAATGCAAATCAAAATACAGGAGTAGAAAAATTAGCCCATGTTTTACAAATAACAATAGACGAGATTTATAATATTATAAGCTTTGAGGGAGAAGATAATTTCACTTTCCTTTTTGAAATAGGTGGTAAAGGAGAGCCTGATAAACAATTAAGGGCTACTTTATGCCTATTAACCGTGCTATATCACTGTTTCGGGAAAGATGAAATATCATCTAAAATCTTAAATCAAAAACTTCAATTTTGGGGAATTAAATCCCTTTCTCATATTAGTAATAATTTAAAAAAATATAAAAATTTTCTCATTCCAAAGGGTAAAGCCGGAAGTTCAAAATTTAGTTACAAAATCACTCGCCCAGGTTTGAACGAAGGTTTAAAAATACTTGCTGGTTATCTAAAAAAAGATGTTGGAGAATAATATGGACACGCAAACATTATCTGAAATTCTTAATCGATTGGATAAAATAGAAGATCGTTTGAAAAAATTAGAAGATTCTGGCGAGACCCATGTTACTAAAGAAAAGAAAAACCTTTCTATTAGAGAATTTTTTTTATTAAAAAACCCTACGGATGAAATTCAAAAAACACTTGCAGTGTGTTTTTATTTAGAAAACTATGGGGACTTAGAATACTTTAATATTAAAGATATTGAAAACGGTTTTAGATCAGCAAAAGAAAAATTACCAAAAAATATCAATTACAATGTTTTTATGAATATCAAAAAAGGGTACATGATGGAACACAATGAAAAAAAAGAAAATTTAAAAGGTTGGGTTTTAACAAATTCCGGGAATGCAATAGTCGAACTTAATTTCAAGGAAAAGAGTTGATTAAATTATGTCCATAGTTTACGAAATACTTAAGAAAACATATGATATAAATATTGCAGAGAATACTATTAATTCATATAAAGAAATTGAGTATAATTTTTTATTAGGGAAGTGGAAATCAAGTGAATTGGATGCTGGACATTTTGTGGAATCCCTACGACGATTAATTGAATTCGAATTATTTGGAAATTACACACCTTTTGACAAAAAACTATCTAACTTCACTGATGAAGAGTTAAAAAAATATGAATCTGGATCGGGTAACGAATCTTATCGGATCTTGATCCCAAGAATCCTAAAATCAATATATAACATCAGAAATAAACGTGGCGTAGGACATATAACTACAATTTCACCAAATGAAATGGATTCTACTTATATTCTATATAGTGTAAAATGGGTATTGGCTGAATTGATTAGGTTAAAATCATCATTTAGCATTCCAGAAACTCAAAAACTTATTGATGCGATAGTAGAAAGAAGGATTGATATAATTTGGAAATTCAATGGAACATCAAGAATTCTAAACGCCGGGATAAAAACAGAAGAAAAGATATTAATACTTCTTTATGATACGAGCCCACAATCAGAATTACAATTATTAAAAGCAACTGGATATACCAATTCGACAAATTTTGCAATTATTCTTTTGAAACTTCATAAGTTAATTCTTATCAATTATGAAGATGGCTTTTGTATGCTTTCTCCAAAAGGACTTTTAAAAGCAGAAAAAATACTTGTTAAATTAAAGTTTAGTAATTAATAATTAGACTCTCATTCAAGTCAAGTCAAAAAGTGCCTTGGAGTTGATAATTAAGCTTAATCCTTAACTTTCTCCGCCGGTAATAGCTTCTGGCATATTATTTTTTATAACAAACTAAAAAAATTAGTTTGAAAAAGAATTTAATTTAATTTATCTTACAACACCTGCTTAAAAATACAGATAACGTTATTTGTCCCTCTGATTTTTAATTCACAGGTCGTAATATTTTAATCAAACATTTTTTGGAGTACAAATGAACATCTATGTTGGCAATCTTGCCCCGGACGTAACAGAAGAAGACCTGACAGGCCTCTTTTCAACACACGGCCAAGTAAAAGAAGTTAAAATTATCCGCGATATGTTTTCGCAGCAGTCTAAGGGCTTTGCATTTATAGAAATGCCCGGGCAGTCAGAGGCACAAAATGCCATCAAAGAACTAAACATGCAGAATTTAAAAGGAAAGAACATAGTTGTTAATGAAGCCCGACCAAAACGCGACCGCGATAACAGAGGCAGAAGACCCGGTGGTGGCAGCCAAGGAGGATTTAACCGCGGTGGCAGCGGCGGCGGCGGTAGAGGAAGATAACTTCCAATCTTTTGTTTTAATACAGGGGTTTTCTAAAAATGTCAATCTGAGCTTGTCGAAGATTGACATTTTTTATGAAACCACATTTCGACAGGAACATCACTCTGATATGGAAATCAAAATTGGTTTGATAGGCGATTACAATCCCGATGTAACAGCACACATTGCAATTCCAAAAGCGCTTCAATTATCTTCAAAAAAATTCAATTGCAAAGTTCAATATATCTGGCTTGATACAGATCTGATAAATAGAAAATATTTTGATGCGTTAAATTCATTCAACGGTTTATGGGCTGTCCCTGCTACTCCTTATAAAGATATGGATGGGGCATTATCTGCAATTAAATTTGCAAGGGAGAATAATATTCCTTTCCTTGGAACCTGCGGCGGTTTTCAGCATGCTGTAATTGAATATTTCAGAAATGTAATTGGAATTAAAGATGCAGATCATTTTGAATCAAACCCGGAAACATCTACACCCGTAATCTCTGCTTTATCCTGCTCTATGGTTGAAAAGAACGGAGATATATTTCTTGAAGATAGTACGTTTGCAAAAAGGATTTTTAGTTCAGAGAAAACAAATGAAACATATCATTGTAATTACGGCTTCAACCAGGATTATTTGGAATTGCTTAAGAAAAGCGATTTGAGAATATCCGGCTATAATGAGAATAAAGAGGTAAGAATTGTTGAATTGAAAAATCATCCGTTCTTTATCGCAACATTATTCCAGCCTGAAAGGTCATCGTTAAAAAATAAAACCCATCCTTTGATTGATGCGTTTGTGGAAGCATCGCTCAAAGCTATTCCCACAAAAACCAGAATCTAAAATCTAAATTTTATTTAGCGTTGCTACAGTTAATTTCTATTGATTTTTTATAGAAACTTTCTCAACAAAGTCCTTTATTGATATTCCAATAAGATGTGTCCATCCTTCAACAAAATTTTCTTTAGCAAAATCAGGATTGTCAGTACCAAAACTTTCAAGATCTTTGTGGGTTAATATTAATCTTGTTTTATCGCCTTCCGCAAAAAGTTCAAACGTTACAATACTATTACCCGGATAGCCATCATATCTCCATGAGTAAGAGAGTTTTTTACCAACAATTACATCTGTGATTTTACATAGGTGCAGATATTGATTATTCGCATCCTTACCTCCCAAAAACTGAAATTCAAAACCAACTTCGGGTTTGAATTCTGCAAAATCAAAGTACCATTGCTTCATATCATCTTTGTCAGTAATCGCTTTCCAAGCTTTTGAAGCAGGAGCATTTAACAATACTTCTTTTATTACCGGTTCTGACTTCCCCGTTTTGAGGGGTTTCATTTCATTCAACATTTTATTTCTCCACAAAGTTTTTTAATAAATGTAATTTCTTATCCCAGAATTTATCATAGACTCAAGCCACTCATGAACTTTATTAAGCAGATTATTTTTCCTTGTCAATAAAAGATTTTAATCTTTCATAAACTATCAGACTGTTTATCCCTCCTTCACCGCTGAAATCACAATTATGCGGATCTCCGGAACAAACCAAAGAACAATAATTATCCTTAGGAAGAATTACTTCAGATTCATTACCAAGTAGGCCCCATAGCTTTGGTGAACATGCAGGTAATGGGCAAAACAATGAAACAGTTTTAACTTTAAGTGCAGCACAAATATGCATTGGCCCTGTGCTAGCCGAAATCAGAACATCAAGTGCACTGAAATTAATAATTTTTTCTCTGAACGATTTTCCAATATTGTTATACTCGACTTCTTTTATATTCATTAGCTCATCCGGCGGAATATGATCGGTTATAACAACTTTGAAATTTTTATCATTTATAAGCAGATCAATTAATTTCCTGTATTCGGTTAAAGTTATATTAGGTGCAGATTTACCGCTGGTTGAATTAACCCCAACTAATATTTTCCCGTCGTGTTTTAGTTTCTTTCTTATTTCTTCCTTTTTAATTTCTTCTACTTTACTCAGATAAATTTCCGGGTTAATACTTTGGGGTTGGATTCCGATCCTTCTTACCATATCAAGACAATAATCAGCTTCGTGCCGAAGAGTAATATAATTGTTCCTGCTTATATATTTTGTAAAAGTAATAAACTGATAAAGCTTTCGGCTAACACCAAGCCTATAAGGAATTCCGCTCCAGAACAAAATCCAGTTTAATCTTTCCTGCGGCAGCAACATAAAAGCATGGCTGAAGTTATATTTTCTAAGTTCTTTCACAGTTGTCCGGAAAGGTTTGGCATTCCATTTTTCATCATCAATCGTAATAACCGAATCCACATACGGATTGTTTAAGTAAATGTCTTTTGTTTCTTGTCTCACCAAAACCGCGACATAGCTATCCGGTTTTGCAGACTTAACTTCACGCGGGAGTGGAGTGGAAAGAACTACGTCGCCTATCCGGTCAATTCTTGTAATAAGAAGCCGAAGTTGTTTTTTACTGCTCATGTTTAATTAGTCGGTTTCTCTCCCATCTTAGCCGTAGCAAAAAAATCATCATAAAATTTTTGAGTATATTTTTCAGCAAGCTCTTTTACCCTTTCTTGTTTTGGAGAACTAACTATTAATCCTGCGTGGTATTCTTTATTCAAACGCCAAACAACTTCAGGATCATTATAAGAAGAAAGATCGGGATGTTCCTGTTTTGCAAGTGATGAAAGTATTGCAGCAAAATCATTTTTAACAGGTGGTAATTTATATTCCCCATCTCCTTTCATGATTTCAATTTTCGCCCATTCCTTCCAGAGATTAATTCCAGTTGCAGCTTCAACAAGAACAGAAAGATTGGCTCCACCAACTCTGGCAGACGTTTCTAAGAAATAAAATTTGCCATTCCCATCTCTTATAAATTCCGTATGAGAAACGCCGCGAAGCAAACCAAGTGCCTTGAGCAATTTGGTATTTAATTTAAGAACCTCCTGGGCTTCCTCTGATTCGCCTTTTAGAGTCATACTTGAAAATACTCTTCCATGATGAGCGACCTCAAATGGTGGGGTTCCGTATTTTGAAGCGCAGGCAAACTTTATCTCTCTTTCATAAATGATGGAATCAACGTGATAGATGTTTCCAGGGACAAATCTTTCAATCAGGAAAAAAGATTGTTCGTCACCCAGAAAATTTATTCTTTCCCACAGTTCCTGTTCATTATGAACCTTCTTTATTCCATAAGCACCTGCGAGCATTCTTGCTTTAACCATATAAGGAAAAGGAACATCCCTGGTAAAATCATTTATCCTTTTATAATTAAGAATGTGAAGAAATTCAGGTACGGGGATGCCGGCTTCAGTAGCACGCATTCTCATTGCAAGCTTATCCCTGAAATACCTTACGGTTGTATCACCCATTCCAGGGGTTCTTAAATGTTCTCTTAAAGCTGCAGCACGTTCAACATCAAAATCATCGAGAGCAACTATCCTGTCAATCTGTTCATTCCTTGCCATAAAGCTTACGCCATAAATAACGTCGCGTAAATTCCATTCTTTGTTAATATCCGGTATGTAAAAAATTTCATCTATGCTTTCTTTTGGCCAGGCTGCATTCTCAAGACTTTTTGATGTAAGCAGAATTACTCTGCATCCTTGAGCTTTGCATTCCTTCATAAAATCATGACCTTTTTCGTAGCTTGAAATGCAAAGAACAGTTAAGGGATTTCTATCCATAATGTTATTCTTTCGTATATAGTTAGGTAATTTTAGTTTTTTATTTTATGAGAGGCAAGGGATAGATAAATTATTGGTTAAATATTTCCTCCTAATTTTGGATAAACAAAAATGAATTATTTTTAATCATATTTTAACCCATTTACCCGCTTTAGCGCTTTCAAATATTTTATCTATCACTTTCATATTTGCTACTGCATCTTCAAATGGAGTGGGAGCTTCTGTATCATTTAATATTGCCTGGGAAAATAAATCTCCCTGTATTGTATATTGATCGTAAGGCTCAAAAACGATTTCCTCTTTATCAGATCCTCTATAAAGAATAATTTTTGCAGAATCCTTTGGTTGAGGAGTAAAAGGGTTTTCAATTTCTATTTTTCCACTTGTCCCAAATATCTCAGCTCTTTTATGATCCGCTAATTGTGTTGAACAAGAAAATGTAGTGCTCCCACTGCTGAATTCCATAATTGAGGAAACAAGACGATCTGTTTTTAATTTCGGATCATACTCAATTGCTGCACAGACACGTTTTGGTTCACTATCAAATAAAAATCTTGATATGGAAATACAGTAGCAGCCGATATCTAAAAGTCCTCCTCCGCCTATATCAGGTTTGTTACGGATATCTTCGGGATTATCATTATAGTAAGAGAACATAGTGTGAATATTTTTTAGTTCACCAATTGCCCCATCTTCAATTAACTTTTTTGTTTTAAGTATTTGAGGATGATGCCTGTACATAAAAGCTTCCATCACTTTCAGCTTTAGAAATTTTTTCATTTCATTCTGTAAATAGACTGCTTCATCATAGTTCATTGCAATTGGTTTTTCACATAAAACATGCTTACCGGCTTTTAATGATTTGATTGTCCATTCAACGTGAAGATGATTTGGGAGAGGATTGTAGATTGCATCAATTTCTTTATCGGCTAACAGCTCTTCGTAAGAGCCATAGGCTTTAGGAATTCCTAAACTTTGTGCAGCTTGTTTAGCATTATCTAAATTCCGTGATGCAATTGCAGCGATCTCTGAATATTTTCCTTTTTGCATTCCGGGAATTACTTTTTGCAAACCGATTTTCGCAGTGCTTAAAATTCCCCAGTAAATTTTTGCCATTTAGTTTTCTTTCAGAAATTTGATAAATCATTTATTCATTTGAAGTCAAAATCTTTTCAATACGCCTATCGGGAATTAACCATATTATTGCAACCAGAACATAAAGTCCCCCCGCAATCAGTGGTATTAAAAATGAAATCGGAATGGCGGCAGCATATATTACTACTGAAATCTTTCCTTTAAAATCATTTCCCACTGCAACCGCCAGAGTAGAATCTTTTCCATGATGAGAAATTAATGTACGAACCAGTATGTAGTAAGCAATTGCAGCAAGAAGCAGTACTGCGCCATAAAGTGCTACAGGTAGTGAAGCAAAATTATTTTCACCCATCCATCCTGTGACAAATGGAAATAAAGAGAGCCAGAAGAGAAGATGAAGATTAGCCCAGAGTATATTGCCATTAACCCGCTTAACAGCTTGCAGAAGGTGATGATGGTTATTCCAGTATATACCGAGATTAATAAAACTTAATACGTAGCTAAGAAATACCGGAAGCATTGGAGACAAAGAAGAAAAGTCGGTTCCGTGAGGAACTTTCATTTCTAAAACCATTATAGTAATGATGATTGCAAGTACACCATCACTGAATGCCTCCATCCGAGCTTTAGTCATTTGTAATTCCTAAATTATTAATCTTCTCTTATTACCAAACACGCAAGATCTTTTAAGAAAGAAGGAATAGTTAGGGTTAAAATTCCATCTCCTTTTACTTCGGCTTCTGTTTCATTTTCTGAAAACAATCCTGATTGCGGATCGTACCAGGTAATTTTATAACTACCCGGTACAAGTCCCGGAATTTTCTGAGTGAACGAACCGGTTTCTGCCAGAGGGAATCCCTCACTTATTAATGACCACTGGAAAAAATCATTTTTAAACCAGAGCGCAGCATCGTCACCATAATAAATACAACGAATCATACTCTGTGTTTGTTGTGTAGAATCTGTTTCCAGGAATCCAGAAATTATTGTTTTAAATTCAAGATGATTTACATTTAAATCTATCTTCTCTGCAAAGCGCGAAAGGTTTGCAAATTCATACCAATAATTATACTGATCAATATAATTATCCCACCACCAGCTCATAGGAATTATAGGAGTTTCACTAAACCAGCCAGCCCAGATACCATTGTGAAGACCCACAGCCTGCGAATCAGCTTTGTAAGTTCTTTCAGCACTACGGTAATCAATGCCAAACTCTCCCAGGACAATAGGTTTTTTATAATAATCGAGTGTGTTTTCATGTACATCAATAATATAGGGTGCAAAATTAAGATTGTTATAAATATGGAACATTACAAAATCCATAGCAGGAGATTTAAAAGCATCAATAACTTTTTCCGGATGCGAACGTGTTGAGCTTGTTGATACAAGACGGTCATGTACATCAATTGATTGAACATACTCAGCCATTTCTATATGCCACCTGTTTACCTGAGTAGATTTGCCAGCCATCAGGTCGGCCTCATTAATAAATTCCCAACTGGCGATAAATGGACTATGACCATAGCGGGAAACTAAATATTTATATTTTTTCTTAAAGAAAATTTTAGCCTCGTTGCTTGTAAAAATATCTTCTGCGTTAACACAGGGCCCACCGTTAATTTTATTATAAGGATTTTCCAGCCACCGGTTCTCCCTGAAATATCCTTGTCCCTTTTGAGCAATTCCATGATAATCAATACAAAGAATAATATATATTCCATATTTTTCTGCAAGCTTAAGAATATTATCAAGCCGGTTTGCTGAATTTAAATTGTAGACTCCGATACCTGTTTCCTGCCATTCAAAAGAAAGATGCCAGGGACACAACCATATTCGTGTTATATTCATACCGGAAGCCTGCATCTTTTTAAAATAATATTCATAATCCCGCGCCCAGCAAATATTGATTCCAATACCGCGAAATGATTCACCACTCTCATATTGGAAAACACCAAACTTATCGGAGAGTATTAATCCTCCCTGATTTTCTTCCTCATTTGCATCAACAGGAATTTCAAATTGTTCCCGCATGATTCCATTTATCACAAAACTAAAGAAATAGTTGCCTGCTTGTTTTGGCGAAAACCGGGCTTCCCATTTTTCAACATTGCTTTCGTTCAGACCATCGTAAAAAAAAGAGAGAACCAATCGTGAAAAATCAGGCTGCTGAATATGAAGTTCAACTTTGTTTGTTTCAAGATCGAAAGGATTTTCAAATTTTAGATCCTCTGCAAAACGGAATACAAGAGTTTCATATTGCCGTCCTTCGGTTGGATGATCAATTAATTCAATTGCACAAATATTACTATTCAACAAAAGAAGTATTAAAAATGCTGCGATGGTAGATGATGTTTTCATAATGTGATTGTTCCCTTTATTTCATGTACAAAAGCGCGGATATGTTCCGGAGTTGTGCCGCAGCATCCGCCGATTATATTTGCCCCGGCTTTGATCAGATCTTTCACTTTCGATCTCATCATTTCAGGTGTTTCCGGGAAAACAGTTTTGTTATTTTTAATAATCGGCAGCCCTGCATTTGCATGAACAAGTACAGGTGTGGTTTTGTCAACTTCGCGTATAGCCTGTACAACTTCAATCATCTGGTCGAATCCAATTCCGCAATTAGCGCCAATGATGTCTGCACCAGCTTCTTTTACGGCTTTTATCATTTCAGCAGGAGATACACCCATCATTGTGCGGTAATATCCATGAACTGTTTTATCGTAAGTAAAAGTGCAAACAATTTCGAGATCAGTAAATTCTTTTGCTGCCCGAACTGCAAGGCAGGCTTCATCAATTGCAGACATAGTTTCAACGCAAACAGCATCTGCTCCTCCTTTGCTTAAAGCTTCAACCTGGATGCGGAATCCATCGTAAACTTTTTCTTCAGAAATTTCTTCCATGATAAGAATCGCACCTGACGGACCGATTGATCCGAGTACAAAATGATCATCATCTGCTGCTTCTCTTGAAATTGCGGCTGCAGATTCATTCAATTCGAAGGCACGATCCTGTAAACCATAATGCTCAAGTCTTACGGGGTGAGCACCAAAACTATTTGTTAAAATCATGTCTGCGCCGGCATCAATATAACTTTTAGCAATGCTTAAAACTTTTTCTCTTTCTGTAATATTCCATATTTCGGGGCATTCGCCAATACCTAATCCAAGTTTGTGAAGAAAAGTTCCCCAAGCCCCATCGGAGACGAGTACTTTTCCGTTTTCCAGTTCTTTAAGAAGTGATCTCATTTAGTTTTGTTCCGTCGAGGATTATAAAAAATATTGAAAACTGTCTAACAGTTTTTTACAGACGTTAATTTACAAGCTTAATAAGCATTTAGACAAGTAACTACGATAGGAACTTTATTTCCAATTCATTCTTAACAGATTCAGCTACTTCTTCCGGTGTC
>CAYNUV010000045.1:0-12043 GCA_964400245.1 uncultured Ignavibacteriaceae bacterium | reverse complement strand
AGTTTCATAAACTCCATCCCCAAATAAAAAGCCGCGATCGAATGGTGAGATTTTTAAATCATTTCCTTTAAAGATTTCCCCCTTAAGATAAAAATAGAATTCAGAAACATTAATCAATTAATCACTCTGATGATTTAAGTACAACTAATAATGCAAAGTTAAAGAAAAAATGATTTGTTTTTTATAGAAAGATGCTCCTGTAGTAGTCTTTGTAGTTATTAATGATATGAATGATCGCCGACCTGTTCCTTAGAATTTTGTATCATCTTAAAAATCAAAATTCATCCCCATTATTAAATTCCCCATTCTGTCCCTCACGTTCATTCTCTTGTTTAAAATTATTAAAGTTATACCGGATGTTGAGCATAACCATTGGTGCTTCCCTGTTAAAATATCCATAACTGTAAAAGTCTTTACCTTCAGAGGTAAATTCATATTTTGCTGTGCTGAAAATATCTCTTAACTGTACTGTTAATGAAAGTTTTCTATCAAAAAGATCCTGCTTTAAAGCTGCATCTGTTGTAATGAAACCTTCTCTCGTTCCCTGCGATGAAACAGACGGGCTGTTATAATTAACCGTAACCTGGAATGAAGTACCTTTACCCAACTTGAACATATTATTAAAACGCGTATTCCAGTTAAAGCTCTTTCTCGAAAATGCTTCATCGAAAATAACGCCTTTAACTTTATAATTGTAAAGATTCCCCATTAAATTAATATTCCATATTTCCAGGGGATCAAAAATTATCATAAGCTCACTTCCAAGAGCATAATCTTTTCCTATATTCTGAACAGAATGAAGGGTTACATTTTCTGAACTTTCATATACTGATCTGACCTGTTCGGATTTGTTATTTGTTATGCGGTAATAAAACTCATTTGAAAATGAAATATTTCCAATCGGAGTCTGGAAACCGAATTCATACGAATCAATGTATTGAGGTTTAAGAGCGGGGTTACCGCGGCGGACATTATTAGCATCCATCCAGGTATCAAATGGCTCAAGCTCCCATCCACGCGGCCGCTGAATCCTGCGAGTGTAACTTGCCATCAACTGCTGCCCTTCGGAAAATTTATAAGTGCTGTGAACCGAAGGAAAGAAATCCCACTGATCAATATTAAATTTCCGGTTCTGTTCAACAACTTCAATTGTTCTGTAAGTATATTCACCTCTTAAACCGCCTTGTACTCCCAGGTTTCCAAATTCATTGGATACCATAGAATAAACAGCAAGTTCTTTTGTATCGTAATTTGTTGAGTTGCTGGATTGCGGAAGCAAATCATAAACGCCTGTTTGCAAATTATATTCAGATAGTGCATAGCTTTCTTCGGATATTTCCGATTCACCTTGTACTCCTGCTTCAAATTTACTCTTCTCACTTAAAGGCAAAGTATATTCTATCTTACCTTCAATTTCAGTTTCAGGACCAAATTCAGTAGTTTCTCTTCCGCTTATTTGTGTTCCTCCACTTATCTCAGATGTTAAAGTTGATTCATCGGAATTATCATGACCATAAACTAATTCTCCTTTTAATTCATGTCCATTTTCTCCAAAGCGATGGAAGTAATTCATATTGAGTGAATAAGAATCTCCTGATCTTTTACGATTTCCATTGCTTATATATGAAACCTGTTGTGGTGATAAATCCGACCATCGGACAAAATTCTGAAATGAATTGCCCTGGTTTTCCCTGTTACTATATCTTCCGCCGATACTTAAAACATTATCATCGCTTAAAATAAATTCTAACCCTCCTCTTAATCCATACGAGATTCTTCCCCATTCCCTGTTACCGTTAGAGTTTAAGAAAGTAGTATTATTGTTAACTAAATCTAAATAACGTTGTTCTTCCCTGCTGTTGCCTGGAAAAAATCTCCTGTTATAATCAATAGCAAAAGTTGTGTTGATGTCACCGGTTTTTAATTCAAACAGAAAATCACCCCCGTACTTATTATTTAACCCTGCGTTTGCATTAATGATTCCGCTTAAACCTAAATTCTGATTCTTCTTCATAATTATATTAACTATACCTGCGGTACCTTCAGGATCATATTTAGCTGATGGGTTTGTAATTATTTCTATAGATTTAATTGAGCTTGCCGGTATTTGCTGGAGAATATCCTGTCCATCCATTATTGAGGGACGCCCATCAATCAGAACTGTAAAATTTGTACTTCCTCTTAAGCTGACATTTCCTTCAATATCAACAGTTACGGATGGAACATTCTCCAAAATATCGGCAGCAGTTCCTGAAACTACAGTTTGCATCTGGTCAACTTCAACAACTTTTTTATCAAGCTGATATGTAACAGGAGATCGTTCTCCTTCAATCACAACATTATCAAGTTTAATCGCAGCCGGTTCAAGATATATTTCCCCAAGATTATGATTTAAATTATTCCTGTCTATAACAACTTCAAATCTTTTATCATTAAAACCAATGAACCTTACATCAATGTAATAGCTGCCGGGGAGAACTTTATTAATTGTGAAATTACCCTCACTATCGCTTACAGTTCCTGTTGTTACTGATGAATCATTTTTTGAAAGAACTACAATGTTTGCATATTCAATTTTTCCTTTTGAGTTTGAATCGAAGACTTTACCTGTTATTGTGCCGCCATTAAAACCTTCGCCACTTTGTCTTTGCTGGGAATAAACAAATATGAACGAAGAAACTAAAACAAAAAGTAACGGTTTAATTATTCTCAACGTCTATTCCTCTTTATATAATAAAATATTGCTGCACAAATTAAACAGAAGAAATAATGAAATAGTTTAATCTGTTTGGAGAATTTGAATTTTAATTGAATAATTGCAAGCCAAATATAAAATATTTAATAATCAGTAAATACAGATAAAAATTTTGTGATATAGTCCATATAGCAATATTCATCCGAATTTACGTTCCTTCCAGCTTCTCTAAATTCGTCTAATAGTCTTTTTTATTCAAGGTAACGTAGTAGATAAGCGACTTTCTATTCATACTTGCAGCTATGTCCTGAAAGAAAATAAATGAGGTAGGTTTGAGTTATAATTTAAATTGATATGGAAAAACAATTTTTGGGGCTGCTGTTACTGAGCTTGAATTAAATAAGCTGGCGGTATCTTACACAGATGAGCCATCATATTTATCTAATATAAGTGATAAACAAAGAATTACAGATTTATATTTCTTATTAAGATTAAGACAGAATGAGAAAGATGCCAAGTATTTGTGGGATAGTGTTATCTTTAAAAATTTTGTGGTTAAACCGATCTGAATCAGCACATCTAAACAGTTTCTAATCGCAGCAAATTTAAATACAGCATTATAATAATTGTAAACTCAATCCCTATTGCAAACACAAAAGCTCTTATACCGTATTTAAGATATTTGTGTTTGTAAGCGTTTATTCTTCCAATGGAATAAATGCTTTGAGAAATAATCTTGTAAGTTGCCTCACCATCATCAAGAATAATCCCAAGTTCTTTTGCATATTCTTCAGCAGATTTATACTTAATTATTCCTCCAAAAAATGTGGGAAGAATAGTTTTTTTCTCGGCTATTATATTTTCAGTTTCTTTAATTCTTGGTGATACCACACTCACAAGAAAAAATATTGCGACAAGAACAAAAATAAAATAGAATGTAATTAAAATGAATGAAAAAATTGTCGGAGGAATTTTTGTATAATGAACTATAAAGAATACAGCAAATACTCCAAGTAAAGAAAGCATAGTAAATGCCTTCTGGTCTACACGCTGTAATATATGCTGTTCGCTTGAGAGTATTTCAAAAAGAACGTTTATCTTTTTTTCTTCTTGCATAGATGTACCTTATTGAAAATTTCTTATCATACGCAGATTAGTAATCTGTGTTACGTTAATTAATTAAAAAATTATTTTTCTTTATACGATATTGAACCATCCCACTCTTCATCCAAACTAACTGAATGTAGTTTATCTATTCTCTTGATCATCTCTTTTGAATAATCATTGTTACGCAGTTCCGTTGCTTTGGTAAACTGTACTTTCGATTCATCAAATTTTTTCTGCAAGTAAAGATTAAAAGCATTTTCATAAATATCATAATATTCCAAATCATTTTCTAAAACGGGATCAGATTTAAAACCAACTACTTCATAAATTTTTACTGCTGTTTCTTTTCCTTTAACTTTTATTAAATCAAGAAGACGTACTCTGAATAAATCGCTGTTAATCTTTTTGTTAGTGAATTCGGAAATGAGAATTTTTGTGTTGTAAAATTTGTTTGCGCTTTCAAGTCTTGCTGCAAGGTTAACAGAATCTCCAATCGCTGTATAATCAAAAACCTGCTCTGAACCCATATTGCCGATAATAACATTACCGGTATTAATCCCAATTCTGCTATGAATTTCAGAGTAGCCTCTTTCTTTCCATCCTAAATTTAATTCATTTAATTTTCTTTGTATAAGAATTGCACTCACAACCGCTGAGTCTGCATGTTTTTCAATCATAACCGGTGCACCAAATTCCGCAAGTATTGCATCTCCAATATACTTATCAATCGTTCCGTCATTTTCAATAATAATCCTTGTCATCTCTGTAAGATATTCATTTAAAAGAGAAACAAGATCAGCAGGAATCATTTTTTCAGAGATTGATGTGAAATCTGCAATATCCGAAAAAAGAATTGTAAGCTCTCGTTGTTCACCGCCCAGTTTTAGTTGTTCGGGATTGTCAATAAGGTTTTCAACAATTTTATCAGGAACATATTGTGAAAATGCTTTCTTTATAAATGCCCTGTCTTTAGCTGTTATAACCTGGATGCTGACTATCATTCCTAAAAATATTACAAAAACAGAAATCGCAACAGAGAATGCCGGGAATAAATAAAAACTAATTAGCTGGTTATATCCGAAATAAATTATTATTGAAACAAGTAGAATTGCAGTGAAGTAATGAAATAAATTTGTTCTTGGTAATGAAGTTAATATTAACAATAAGCCGGAAATAAAAATAATAATTGTAAGAGGTAACAAATCCCAGGTTGTATAAAATTGGTTATTCAACATTCCATTGAGAAGAGCCGCATGAACAGTAACAAGAGGAACATTTTCTTCAATTGTTGTTTGCCCGAGATCGGATGTGCCGACAGAAATATCGCTTATAAAAACAAAACTCCCTTCATAAAAATCCAAAAGGTCATCTAAGTATTCCGGTTTATCTGCATACCCAAAAAGATTCTGCACTTCCATCATTTTTGAGTCACTCCAGAATCCATAGTAAGGAATAAAAACATTTCCATGTTCATCAATTGGAATTATCACATCTTTATCGAGATAACTTCCAGGAGTTGCCGGTATAACAATATTCTCTCCCCATTTTATTCTTACTTTTTCAAATGGAACTTTATTATAATCAAGAAAGATTGATAAACTGATTGTTGGAAAATAAAGTGAATCAACTTTTATTATTAAAGGAAAGTGACGCAGAATCCCATCTTTATCTCTTACAATAGAAATATGTCCGGAGTTAACAGCAAATTCTGCAAATTCATCTTTTTGAGGAAGAGCATAGACAGTGTAATAAGGTTTTCCATTTCCACTTTCTTCCAGCTTCTTCAGATAGTTATCAGATAATTTTTGAAAAAAAACTCCTGGCTCCCATCTGAAGCTCCATTGAGATTCTTCAAGTTGAAAACCTGCAGGAAGATAAACGTTGCCAAGCTCTTTTAATGATTCTGAAAATAGTGAATCGTGAGAATCACTGCTTGAACGCGGAAAAATTATATCATAAAAAACTGCTTCAGGACTGAGATTATAAATCGTGTGGTTAAGCTTTGCAAGGGCTTCTCTACTCAAAGCGTTGCTTCCAAAAAAATTGTAAGAAGCATCTGTAATATTCAGAAATACAATTCTTTCATCTACTAGTAAACCTTTTTTTCCTTCAATTATCTTTTTATAAAAATAATCGTCCAGCTTGTAATCGAGAATATTCCAGGGAACATCTAAAAGAAAAAATATAAGGGAAACTGAAAGAGTAATTAAAAGGTTTGCAGTTATTATCCTGCTGACAACCTTTTTATTTTTTAACTTCAATTTCATATTTCCTGATGAGCATATTTACTCCGATAAACATTTGCATTGTTTCAATGAAGTTTTCATTTATTGCACTTACATTTCCCGCCATAGGAAAAGGTTTATCGGAGGTTTCACTTAGGTTGGATTTGTTTTGAGAAATAAGTTTCGCTTCAACATCATTCCAGGATTTGGTTGTCACTAGTTCTGATTTGGTGAAAAGTTTTTCAATCTCATTTATTTTTTTTGTGCTGCAGAAGATTGTGATTTTTTCTTTAACACCAGCTTCATCAAAAATATAATAATCTTCCGGTGTTGGAAGAACAAGTGTATCCTTGCCTGTTTTCAATTCTGTTTTACAAAGTAGAAAAGATTCTTTACTGCCGGTATGTACTGCATAAACAAAACAATTTGTTGAAGGCAAAACAAAGACTCTCAGCATTTCTCCAACTTTAAGCCTGTCTTTTGTTTTTAACAGATCGTAACTTTCACCGGCTTTGTGAAGTATAGCAATCTTTGCTTTTACAGAGTCTTTAGGCGTGAAACCAAAATTAGGTATGCTAAGTATCAGCAGACTAATTAATACCTTTATCATTTTTTATTCTTTTTATAATGAGATTAAGAAAATATAACATAATAAGTTTTCTTAATAAAGATTTAATTACCGGATATGGATTATTTAAAATATGTACCCATTTTAGGTTAATTTGAAACATTTTAGTTTGTACCATCTATTGATTTATAATTCAAACTTCAATAAGTTTTTTATAAGTTCATTTTGAAAAAAACATTTCCGAGGGAAAAATAAATTTTGCGTTGTTTTTACAGTAGTAAAATATTTCTTTTAATAATCTTTTTAAGTAGAATCCCGGTTCTTCCACAAGATTTTGGGATGGGATTATTATTGCATGATTCACTTTATGCAAACAACCCAACTGCTGCACCTTTGATGAGAGGTGACTATATAGATCTTCCTTCTGCATCTTCACTAAAGTTATTTACACCTGTTCCCGGTTACCAGGGTCCTGATGGTACTTGCGCCGGCTGGTCAACAGGTTATTCAGCAAGAACAATACTTGAAGCAATGAGAAACAACTGGAGTGGAAACTTTATAGACAGCAACACTTTTTCACCATCATATATTTACAACCAGATTAGAACTGTTAAAGGATGTAAGAATGGTACAAGTCTTATTACTGCACTTGAAGTTTTAAAAGAACAAGGCGGACTTAAGCTTAAAGATTTTGCTAATGACTGTGATCGGGAAGTAACTGATCTTGATAAAATTAAAGCATCGGAATATAAAATAATTGAATACCGTGATATTACACCCAAAGGTTCCAATAAAGTTTTAAATATTAAGAAAAGCCTTGCAGAAGGCAGGCCCGTTGTAATTGCAATAGATGTACCCATATCTTTTAATACAGCTAAAGAATTATGGATACCACTCGAAAGTGATTATAAAAACTGGTCGCGTGGGCATGCAATGACGGTGATTGGTTATGATGATAATAAGTTCGGCGGTGCATTTGAATTAATGAACAGTTGGGGAAAAAGATGGGGAAAGGACGGATATGTCTGGATTAGATATGATGATTTTAAATTCTTTTGTAAATATGCTTTTGAAATTATAGACAAAACAAGTTATGATCCCGATAAGTTTGATCTATCCGGTACTCTGCATTTCAGAGAAAGCACTGGAATTGATATGCCTGCTTCGTTCAATGGTGAATATTTTGTAATGGATAATTCTTATTCAAGCGGTAATTTGTTTGAACTTATTATCTCCAATAATGAGCCTGCTTATGTTTATGCATTCAGTTCTGATCTTACTTATAAGACTTATAAGATCTTTCCTTTTACGGAAAGAATGGTTGCATATCTTCCTTATAAACAAAATAATATAGCGATACCTGATGAAGAAAGTTATAACGTCTTTGATGAAACAATAGGAACATCATATTTCTGTTTTCTTTATTCAAAAGAAAATCTTGATATAGACCGGATAATGATTGAAATTGAAAACAGCGAAGGGAACTTTTGGGAAAGATTAAATAAAGTGCTTGATAATGAAAAAATTATAAAAGAAAATATTCTGTATAATTACGATGGTAAAATCAATTTTAAAGCAAAAAGCAAGGGAAAGAATGTCGTTCCGGTTTTAGTGGAAATAAATCATATAAAATAATAATGAGCTATAAGAAATTGATTTTCCGCATAATATAGCGGTAAAAGAATTTTTATCGGAGATAAAATGATTAAAAGTAAATTAAGTTTAATATTCATTCTGTTCACAACAGGATTTATCTTCTCGCAGGAGAAAGTAAGTGCAACATTTGAAGCAATCGAAGGAAAAGTTCTTATCTATTATACTATAAAGGGTGATGCTGAAAAAGAATATGAAGTTAATGCTGTTTTAAAAAGAACCAGCGATCCTTCATTCGAGCTAACTCCCGGCGAGGTGTCTGGTGATATTGGAACGGGCAAATTTGCTGGAACGAGAAAAACAATTATCTGGAATATTAAACCCGAAGAAGAAGCCCAGATAGATGGAGAAGATTTTTATTTTGAAATAACTGCAACCGAAATAAAAGAAGGTGGTTTTCCCTGGTTATATGTAATTGGAGGAGTAGCTGCTGCGAGCGGTGCTGCTGCTTACTTTCTTTTAAGCGGAAATAATTCTGAAGAGGAAATTACAACAGTAGCAAATCCTCCCGGACGACCACCACAATAAAATTTAAGGTATAAAATGAAAACATTAATAATTATTCTTTTATTCCTGATTTCGCTGCCAATGTATTCACAGGTAACAGGTTCAACACCATCTGGAAGATTAATTCCTAAAAAAGTAGTTGACCACCAGCCGGAATATATGGCTCCACAAATATTAATTACAGAACCAAAACTCAATAGTCTAAATGAAGCTACTTCAAATGAGACGAGTGTAATTATAAGAGGAAAAATAAAAGATGAGTCAACGATTACATCGGTTATGGTTAATAAAACAAAAGCCAATCTGCTAAATGATAATAGCTTTTATGCGACTGTCACTCTTATAAATGGTTCCAACAATGTTAAAGTAGAAGCAGTTAATGAAGCGGGAAAAAAAGGTGAGTTTACTTTTAAAATAAATAATTCACTTGATAATTTTTCTCCCACAGTTACAATTGTAGAGCCTTCTGTAACAAGAGGAATTAAAGTCGTAAGGAAAAGTGAAGTGGCTGCAATAAAAGGTTATGCAATTGATCCCAACGGTGTGATTGAAGTGAAAGTAAATAATCAGCGTGCAACTGTTGGTGACAATGGAGAATTTAATGTCGATCTTTATCTGCAGATGGGTGATAATAAAGTTGTTGTTCAGGCAACCGATAGTTATATGAATACAACAACCGATACATTTACAATAGTAAGAAAGTTAGAAGACCTGATTACAGTTGGTAAATATGTTGCCCTGGTAATTGGAATAAATTCTTACGAAGGGTACTGGCGTTCATTAAAGACTGCTGTTAATGATGCAACTGAATTAGCTAATGTACTTAAGAGTGATTATCATTTTGATGAAGTTTATACTTTAATAGATGAAGATGCTACAAGAAGAAATATTATTGAAAAGTTTGAATGGCTAACAAGTAATGTATCACCGGATGATAATCTTTTAATTTTTTATGCTGGTCATGGTCAATATTATAAATCCCTGAATAAAGGTTACTGGGTTCCGGTTGATGCAAAAACTAATTCTTTAGCAGATTATATCTCTAACAATGATGTGAAAACATTTCTCGGTGGAATTCCTTCCAAACATACTTTATTAATAACAGATGCATGTTTTGCAGGTGATATTTTCAGAGGAGGAGAAACAGAGAAAATACCATTTGATCCAAGTGATATGTCGAGATACTATAAGGAAATCTACCGCAAACCATCAAGGCTTGCATTAACTTCCGGCGGTATTGAAGAAGTTATGGATGCGGGAAAAGATAATCATTCAATATTCACTTATTATCTTCTTAAAGCTTTAAAGGAAAATAAAAATAAATACATGGACGCAAGCCAGCTTTTTAATGATTTCAAAGTTGCAGTTACAAATAATTCGGATCAGACACCGATACTACAGGCTGTAAAAGATACTAATGATGAAGGCGGACTGTTCATTTTTGTAAAGAGAGATGAGTAAAATTTTAAAACAAGTTTTTCCGGAGAATAGTATTCGATGAAAATAAAATTACTTTTATTATTATTCTTTTCTACATTAAGTTTTTCCCAGAATATCATTTTTCAGGATAATATGAATGGAGATAATTCTATTGCAGGTCTTCAGGCAAGAGGATGGATTGTTGTTGATAATGATGGCGGTGGAACAAGGCCTGCCTGGTTCCAACCAAGTGGAACACTTTTTACTGCTTTTGAAGGACATGATTCCGGATATGTTGCATCTAATTTCGAAGGGGCTAATGAAAATTTAATTGACCATTGGCTTATTTCACCATCAATAAATTATACAGCTGGAGACACTCTTTATTTTTATTTAAGATCCCCGGATGCAAGCTCTTTCCCTGATTCCGTAACAATTTTTTATTCTCAAAATGCCAGTACTACTTTAGGGAATTTTATTTCAGTTGGTCAATTACTTTCCCCAACAAATGGTTGGGGACTTTTCTTTGCAACTTTCAATTTCACTGGTCCTTTAAGATTTGCTTTTCGATACCTGATGTTTGATGCAGGCGAATTAGGCAACAGTTCGGATTTTTTAGGTATAGATAATGTTTTTGTAATTTCTCATTCAACAACTAACTATCCGAGTCAAATTACTCTGAATAAATCATATACTTTTGGAGACGTAACACAAAGCAGCAGCTACAGATTAATTGGTCTTCCCGGCAATAACAATATACCTGTTAACACTTTAATATCCGGCGCTCATAAAAAAGATTGGAATGTATTTCATGATAATGGTGTCAATTCGACTAACTCATCCGATTATCTTATTGAATTTGATGGATCAACAACTTTTAATTTTACACCGGGTAAAGGTTTCTGGGCATTAAGCAGAAATGCAGTTGGTGTAGCCAGACAAGTAAATACCGTTGCTCTAACCGGAGAAACTTTTAATATTCCTCTCCACCCCGGATGGAATATTATTTCAAATCCTTTTGAGAAAAATGTTGTTTTCGATGCCATCAGAAATAGCAACGGGTTAACAGTTAATAATATTTTCTATTCTTTTGCCGGTACTTTTTCACCAGCAACTACAATGAATACCTATGAAGGATATTATTTTCTTAATCCTGATGGACGAGCTTCTTTATCAATTCCTTATCCATTTGGTACGAGTTTACCAAAAGCAAATGAGCAACAGTTATTTGTTTCTATGGAGAGTTTAAAATTAACCCTGAGTTCAGAAGAATTTACTTCAGAAGTAAGAATTGGTTTTGATGAGACTGCAAGTAATGATTATGATGATATGGATTACTTTGCGCCACCGGGAAACTTTGAAGAATTGCGAATCCATCTTGTTAACAAAAATCTTTCAACATCTTACAAGCAATTATTTATTGAGCATAGATCTGAAATCGGAGAAGGGCAATCATTTGAGCTTCATATAAAAAATATAACAGGGAAAAATGCAGTATTAAATATAAACGGAATTGAAAGGTTTGACGAATATGAAGTTTATCTTGTTGATGAAAGATTAAAAAAATTTTATGATCTTAAAAGTATAAATGAAATTGAAATATCCGAGAATCATCAGAATAATGAATTCAGTTTATTAATTGGAAATCAGAACTTTATAAAAACTTATAAAGATAATTACACCCCAACTGAGTTTGCTTTATATCAGAATTATCCAAATCCATTTAACCCTACAACATTTATTAGATACCAGGTTCCGCAAAAAACTAATGTATCTGTAAAAGTCTATGATGTATTGGGAAATCTAATTAAGGTTCTTGTTGATGAGATAAAAGAAGAAGGTTACTATGAAGCAGAGTTTGATGGTTCA
>CAYNUV010000044.1:0-12048 GCA_964400245.1 uncultured Ignavibacteriaceae bacterium | reverse complement strand
ATTGTTCAGCAAAATAGAGAAACTAAAAAAGGAAAAAATTGTAATTGCAGTTGTGGGAAGATTGGAGATAGAAAAGCGGATAGATAAAGCGATACACATTATAAAAGGTATTCTTACTAAGAATAATAAGATACATCTTCTGATTTTTGGTGATGGGAAATTAGAAGCTGGTTTGAAAAATCTTATAAACAGTCTGGAGTTAAATGAATACGTTGAGATAATTGGATTTGTTGAAGGAGTAAAAAATTATTATAAGCTTTTTGATGTTGTGCTGTTTACTTCTGACTATGAAGGAATGCCGATGGTTATGTGGGAAGCGATGGCAAACGGAGTTCCGGTTTTAGCACCGGATGTTGGAGGATTCAAAGAAATTCTTGAGGTGAATCATTGCGGGCTGATTTTCCATTCCGGTGATATCAATGCTGAAACAAAATTGTTAAATCTCATAAACAATAATAATCTGAGAAAAGAATTAGGAAATAATGGTATCATCGCAATCGGGGAAAAATATAATTCTAAATCTTTTATTGAACAGGTTGAGAATATTTATTTAAATCTTTACAGATGAAAAAAATGATTTTGCATATAACTCCGGATTTTAATTACAGCTGCGGAAGAAGCAAATATGTATTTCTCTGCCTTAAATATTTTAGTAATAATAAAAACTTTGAAGTTCATTTTATAACAAATGGCGGTGATTCATTGGACAGGCTTAAAGAAATTTCTTTGGTTAAATTTAAAGTAATGACTTTCTCTAAAGGAATAAATAATATTTTATATAAAAAAAAATTTTATAGAGATCTCAAAAATTATGTAAGCCAAAACAAAATTGAATTAATTCATACTCACCACCGGTTTCCGGAATTAATTTCCGTTAAAATTGCTAAAGAGTTAAACATAAAAACTATAACTTCTGTACATAGTTTAGTAACAGGGTATAAGAAGATCAGCTATAGATCTGATAAAATGATTTCCGTAAGTAAATTTATAAGTTCTCACCTCAAAAAGAATTTTAATGTGGATCCTGAAAAAATAATTACTCTTTATAATCCTTTGGAAAAATTTCCTGAAGTAACTGCTGAAGAAAAAGAAAAATTAAAAACTAAAATTGGAATTAAACCCGGGCAAAAAGTTCTTTTATTTATGGGCAGAGTAAGTAAAAAGAAGGGAGCCGATACACTTCTTAAATCATTTTATATTTTAAAAGAAAGAACCAAGGATGTTGTACTTTTAATTTGCGGAAGTCTGGAAGACAATACCACAATAAAAAATAATAGTAATATTATAATGATTCCTTCCAATCCAAACAATTATGTTTTTTATTCAATTGCAGATATTGTTGTACTACCTTCGCGGATGGAGACATTATCCTTTGTTATGCTTGAAAGCGGTTTATGTAAAAAGCCATTTATTGGCGGGAAAGCAGGCGGTATAGCGGAATTTATTAAAGATGGAGAAGATGGTTTACTTGTTAATCCTGAAAATCCGGATGAGCTTGCAGAAAAAATTATTTATCTGCTTAACAATAAAGATATTTCAGCACAGCTTGGGAACAATCTTTACAAAAAAGTTAAAGATAACTGTGATTATGATATTTACTTTAATAAACTCGAAGAGATTTATAACTCACTCTTTAAATGAATCTATTTAAAAAAATACTTTTATCACAGGAAGAAGTGCTCGGTATTATCTCTGATTCTTTGAGCCGGAATTCTCCCCTGCTTCTTACATACTTTAACCAGCATTGCTTTAATATTTATTTTAGAGATAATAATTACAGGAAAATTCTTGATGATAAATTTGTTGTATATCCGGATGGCATCGGTGTTTTCGCATTCTTAAAATATAAACTGAAGAAGAATAATTCAAGGATAGATGCTACTTCACTAAATGAAGTTATTATAGAAAAATTTATCAAAGGAAATGAGAATATTCTTTTTGTTGGGGGAATGTTTGATGAAGAATTGCTGAGAAAAAAAATGCAGGAGCGAAATATAAACCTAACAGGTTACCAGCACGGCTTCTTTAAAGAAGAAGAAAAAAAAGAGATTATAAAAAAAATTATTCTTAATAACGCCAGAATTGTTATTATAGGAATGGGCGTTCCCAAACAGGAATTTTTTGCCGAAGAAATAGTTAGAAGCTCCAATAATAAAATTGTTATTTGTATCGGGAATTATTTTGAATTTTATTTTGGTAAAGTTAAAAGAGCTCCGGTTATTTCCCAAAAACTCGGACTTGAATGGTTATATAGATTAATCACAGAACCAAAAAGACTTTGGAAAAGATATTTGTTCGGCATACCGGAATTTATTTACAGGGTAATTAGGATTAAACTAAGATAATTATCTTGAAATGCTAAGAATCAAAGAATATATTTCTTTCACATTTTCCAAACGGAGTTGATGAAACGTTTTTACGGACTACTTATTGTTTTGTTTTTGTTTGCCTCATTTGATATTTCCTCACAGGTTATATCATCTGATATTATTATTAAAGCTGATTGTATAGATTTAAAATTAGAATTCGGAAGAGAACCGTTTGATATTGTAAAGGATAAAGATAAAGACAAGGTAGAATATTCAAACTACATTAACGAAGGAATGCCTGGCTCACCGGTTCTTCCTTCCAAAACAATATTTATTGCAATCCCGCCTTACTCAAAAGTAAATCCAATCTTAACTATTAAAAGAAAAAACGTTATTGCTGATGTTGATTTAAAACTAAATCCCGAAATAAAACAAAAAGAAGACAGAATTATTTATTTGGAAGCAGCACCTAATCCCGAATACTTCTCTAATGATTCTTATCCTCTTAAAGATGTTGAAGTGGTTGGCTATACCTGGATAAGAGATTATTACTGTGCTGTAATTAAAATAAATACTCATCATTACAACTGGAAAAGAAAAGAGATTACTGAACTTTTTGAAGCTGAAATAAAGATTAATTTTTCAGATGTTAAACCTTATAACAGTAATTCAGGATTAAAAGGGAAATTTGATGAAGCGTTAAACAAAATAATCCTTAACTATAAATTTGCAGACCAGTACAGATCTTTTCAATCTTATTCTTCTTTAAGTGATACTACGGGAAGTTGGATTGATTACAGTAATGAATATGTTAAGCTTGGCATTCCTGAAGATGATATTTACAAAATAACTTACAGTGATTTACTTTCGTACAATGTTGATCCTTTGCTAATTGAACCGCTTTCATTTAAGATATTTTTTGAAGGGAAAGAGCTTCCTCTATTTGTCTACGGAGAAAATGATCTTTCATTTGATCAGGGGGATTATATTGAATTTTATGCAGAGAAAAATTATGGCTCTCCAAATTATAAGGAAATAGTTTCAACAGGGGAGGATTATCTAAATTATTTTGATCGTTATAATGATACCAATTTTGTCTGGTTAACCTGGAAGGGCAGCGATGGGTTAAGAACGGATTCAATAAATATTTTCAATTCATTTGTAACTGATTCTGTTCAGGAACATTTAGTTAAACTTCATCTGGAAAAAGACATTAGGTTATGGTATTACGATGCGGTGTCCCCGCGAGTCCAGATTCCTTACTGGCAGGAAAACAAAGTTTGGACCTGGCAGTTTTTTGGAAATGGAGGTATTATCTCATTTAATTTTGATTCTCCTGATTTTATTCCTAATACCTTGATTAAAACGACAGCACGTTTAATAAGCAATGCAGCAGATATCACTTCTGATGCTCATTCAAATGGTGCGAGCATAAATTCTTCGACACCATCAGACACTATAATTTATGATTTTAAAGAAACAGTTAATCTTTCTTCACAATTCAGTTCCGATATTCTGAATCAAACAGGAAATGTTTATAATGTTTTTGGTTTACCAACACAGGCAGGATTCCATCAGTCTTTAATTGATTGGATTGATATTGATTTCTTCAGGTCAAATGTAGCTGTTGATGATTCAACTATGATTTCTATTCCGGATTCTGTTGCTGCATCTGAACGTATTATAGTTGCAGCAAATGTATCAGATGTGAATGGCATATATTTGTATAAAATAAAGCCGCAGCTAAAAAGAATTACAGCTTACAATTTTTCATCCGGCACATTAACATTTACAGATATTGTTTCAGGCGGGGATAAATATTTAATTCTTAAAGACAATCATAAAAAAATTCCACGCTTTGTAACAAAGAAACAATTTGTAAATCTCAGGGATCCTTCAAGAATTTCTGACTACATCATCATCACTAATAAAGAATTGGAGGAGTCAGCCAATCAATATAAAACCTTTATTGAATCAAATTATCAAATGAACGTTCAGACTATTTTCATCAATGATATTTATGATGAATTTTCATTCGGAATGGATAATGTAGAAGCTGTAAGAGATTTTCTCTTTGCTGCAAATTTGAATTGGCAATCTCCCAAACCATCTTTCCTTAATCTTATTGGTGATGCCAATTATGATTATAAAAAAATAATTATTCCACCAACTGGAATAATCAGGAAAAATCTTGTTCCGTCTTTTGGTAACCCGGTAAGTGATGTTTGGTTTGTTACCTGGGACAGCTTAAATATTAATATACCCCAAATGTTTGTGGGAAGAATTCCGGCAACTGATAATAATGATGTGATGTATTATTTGCAGAAGCATCAGCAATATTTAAACAGGCAATTTGATGAGTGGAATAAAAATTATTTATTCTTCAGCGGCGGTGATATTAATAACGCATCCCAGTTAACACAGATTAAAAATGCTAATGATGATTTGTTGAATGAAATTGTAGGATCAAAACCTGTGGGAGGTTCCGGAAAACATTTTTATAAAACCGTAAACCCAACAACAAACTTTGGCCCTTTCACTTTAAGTGAGGTTCAGGATGCAATTGATGAAGGCGGCTTGTTCATATCTTACATCGGGCATAGTGGAACTCAGACCTGGGATAACGGAATTACTTCGATTGATGATTTAAAAAATATTTTTCCAGACAGAAATCCGCTCGTTACAGATTTCGGATGCTCAACGGGTAAATTTGCCGAACCCGATATTGATGCTTTCGGCGAACTATTTTTGCTCGAAAATCCGAATGGACAGGCAATTAATTATCTCGGCAATACAAGCTGGGGATACTTATCAACTTCACTCGGTTTTCCGGATTTGTTTTATAGAAAATTGCTTATAGATACAATTTCATCTGTTGGAGAAGCTCACATTCTTGCGAAGGTTCAACAATTTAATAATAACGGATTTACAGATGTTAATAGGGTATTTAATTATTGCAATCTTCTTTTTGGTGATCCGGTCATTTCTTTTAAAACACCTTTGAAACCAAATTTTGTTATCAGTGAAAATTCTTTTTCTTTGGTTGGTGATAATCCTAATGATATGACAGATAGTGTAGCAGTTAAAGTAGAAATTCAAAATTCAGGAAGAGTTTCTAATGATTCATTACAAGTCTCTTTAATAAGCAACTGGGCAGGTCAGGTAATTTATCAGTTAGATTTTAAAATCCCTTCTCCTTTATTCAAAGATACTTTATCATTTACAATCCCAATTGATGGCAGAGTCGGGCAGCATAACATTCAGATTGAGCTTGATAAAGAAAACCTGGTTGATGAGCTTTATGAAACCGATAACTCTGCTTCTCATATATTTACAGTATTTTCAACTTCTGTCAGATCGATTGAAGTTGAAAAATATTATAATACATTTCGCGATAGTGTAAGAATTCTGAATCCGACCTCACTTCCTGACATTACTACTAATGAATTAAGATTATCCATTTCAGATAACCTGGAGTTTAGTGATGCAATTGATATTACAAAAGATTTTGACAGTGTGTTTACAACAATCGGATTAAATAGTCTAACTGCTGATAAAAGATACTGGTGGCGTGTGAAAATTAATGAGACTTCGCAGGAGTGGTCAGATGTTTATTCATTTTATAACACTAATAAAGATTTTGAATGGTATGTTGGAGAATCCTTTGATAGTGAAGATATAGAATATTTTAATTCTGCTTTTGATTCATCTGAAAAATCATGGAAACTGATTAGCACTGAAAACATTCTTGAAATTCTTTCAGCAGGTTTTCTTGATGGTTCATTTGCTTCAATACTTTACAACGGTCAGGAATTCTTACCAAATACTTATTTCTGGGGTATAGCTACTGCTGAGATTGATACTGTTTCTTTTCACCCCGGAAATATTAAATATTTTCTTTTTGGTGATCCGAATATTGTTGATTCCATGGTTTTATATCTCGATTCCTTGCCTGTCGGAACAGTTTTAGCGATTACTATTTGCGATGATGGAGCTCAGTCTGTTCTTGGGTTTGGAAGTGGGACACCTGTTAGAAGAGCTATTGAAGATTTTGGAAGCTTGTATATAGACAGTGTAAGATATAGGGATTCGTGGTGTATAATTGGGAGAAAGGGAGCTTCGCAGGGAAGTGTATTAGAGAGCTTTAAAAAAAGTTCATTCGGTTTTGCCGGGATAACCGACTCACAAAATCTTAATAATCAAAAAGGATATGTTATATTTCCTGCTGCAGAAAAATCTTATCAATGGCTAAATATTGAAAAGCAGGATTATACTCCGACTGGGTCTTCAATAGAATATTTTCCTCTGGGTATTAAAACAAATGGTGATGTTGATACTTTAGATGTACTGACTTTTTCAAATAATATTTCTTTACTTAATAATATTGACGCCTTTGTTTATTCATCACTTAAAATCCTGACTAAGTTAAATGCAAATGAGTTGTTTGAATCTCCTTCAATTACCTCTTTAGGAATTAATTATGATTTGCCGCCAGAGCTTGCAATTAATTACCAGGTTGTTAAAGTTGAATCTGACACTCTTTTAATTGGTGAAATGGCAAATCTAAATTTTGCAGTTTATAATGTGAGTGAAACTCCATCAGACAGCTTTAAAATTTTAGTTGAGGTTATTAATTCCGATAATCAAAGAGAAGTAATATCTGATATTCCTATAAACAGATTAGATTCTTTAGGTAAAAGATTTTTTGAAGTTGAGTTTAATACTTCTGATTACCCCGGCAATAACAATTTTATTCTCACAATTGACTATGAAAATAAAATCACTGAAATTTTTGAAGACAATAATTTTTATCAAATCCCGTTTTATGTTGAACCAGATTCATCAACACCAACGTTGAATATTACATTTGATGGGCTTGATATACTGGATGGTGAATACATCTCATCAGATCCTGAAATTAAAATTGAATTATTTGATCAGTCCTTACTTCCAATAAACGATACTTCATCAGTTACGCTGTTTCTGAATGATGAAGAAATTTACTACGCAAATAATCCGGAGATTACTTACCAGTTTAATTCTTCTGATCCTAAAATGGTTGTAATTTACAGACCGCAGCTAAGAACGGGAGAATATTTCTTAAAAGCATTTAGCAAAAACACAACTGGTAATGTTGTTGATTCAGCCGGTGTTGAAAAATATTTTATTGTGAATGAAGAAACAGAATTGCTTAATGTGTTTAACTATCCAAATCCATCTGCGGGGGAAACGTATTTTACATTTAAGCTCACACAAATTCCTGATGAACTAAAAATAAAAATATATACTGTTGCTGGAAGGTTAATCAAAGAGATAAAAAAAACTTCATCGGAGCTTGATTATGATTTCAATACAATCTTTTGGGATGGGAAAGATGATGACCAGGATCAGTTAGCAAACGGCGTTTATCTTTATAAAGTAATTATAAGCAAAGATGGAAAGAGCCGGGATGTTACACAAAAGCTTGCGATTGTAAGATAACATTTTAATTAAGATTTTCTTTTTTATATTTTCTCATCAAAAAAAACAGGATAAATAAATGAAAACAATCTACACTCTTATTATAGTGATTCTTGTTTCTACTATTTCGTTTTCACAATTCGATCAATACCCAAAACCAAATGAAGGACAGTTTATGGGCGGTGCTGGAATGACATGGATAGATAATGAACCGCACTATACAATTTTTCTTGCGCCTGAACTTTCTTTTGCAAATTTCGGTGTAGGACTCGATCTCCGACTTACTTTTGATTCTGAAGGAAATTTAAGGAAAGAAAGTTTTAATGATTTTTCAGATTACATGAGCATTATAAGATATGTGAGATACGGATTGAAGAACGATCCTGTATTTATAAAGCTCGGTGCATTGGATTATTACACACTTGGGCATGGAAGCATAATGTATCTCTACAACAACAGCCCTTCATTTGATAACAGGAAAGCCGGGCTTGTGCTTGATATTGATTTCGGCAGTTTTGGATTTGAATCTATCTATAGCCAGTTTGGAGAAGCCGGTGTTGTTGGCTTAAGAGGATTTGTAAGACCGCTTCATTACACTTCTTTAAAAGATATTTCAATCATTAGTAATATTGAAGTAGGATTAACATACGTAGCCGACTTTAATGAGAATGCCGGCGTAATTGGTGGAAATTACAACGACAGTCTTGACCAGTTTGATATTACTACGGATGCAGGTTCGATAAGTATTATAGGATTTGATATTGGTCTTCCGATAATTTCCGGCAGTTTTGCAGATGTTACTCTCTATTATGACTTTGCAAAAATCATTGACTTCGGAAGCGGTTCTGCAACAGGTATTATTGCGCAGTTAAATCCTCTTGGATTAGTGCAGGCAACAGCAAAATTGGAAAGAAGATTTAACGGAGATGAATATATCCCAGCTTACTTTAATTCATTTTATGAGATTGAAAGATTCAGAGTTACTGATAAAGCCAATAGCATCTTTACAAGCAAAGCACAATTGCTTGCCGGTTTAACGAATAATGATGACGGCTGGTATGGTGAATTAGGAATTAATGCTCTTGGGCTGGTTTATGTTCTTGGAAGTTACCAGAGATTAGATAAAACTCCCAACAGTGGTATTCTTCATTTAGGATCAGAGATAGCTCCTGAAGAAGCTCCTTTTCTTTTACGAGCTGGTTATGATAAGATAAATATCAGAAGTGAAAAAGACTTGTTTACTCTTGATGACCGTTCATACCTTTTTTTCGAGCTTGGTTATAAGCCATATCCGTTTATGGTTGTATCATTAGTTTATAACTGGACATTTACTCCTGTACGAGATACTGATGATAACATTGTTGGTTATGAACCACAGAAAAGAATTGAGCCGAGAGTTTATTTTGTTGTTCCGTTTGGATTGTAAAGTTGATATTAAAAACAAACAAAATGTTTGTGCTTTGACAGATATATATTGCTTTAATATTTTTTTATTTCCGGATTAAAGCAAAATTGTTTTTTATGAAATTAGAATTATTACTCAGAGCACTAAAGTACAGGAACTATAAACTATTCTTCAGCGGGCAAATAATTTCTTTAACCGGAACCTGGATGCAGCAGGTTGCATTAAGCTGGCTCGTTTACAGGTTATCGGGCTCTGCTTTTATTCTTGGTGTAGTAGGATTTTCAAGCCAGGTACCAACATTTCTTCTCTCGCCTTTTGCCGGAGTTTTAATTGACAGGATGAATAAGCACCGGATCATTGTAACAACACAAGTGCTGCTGATGATCCAGGCATTTGTCTTAACAATCCTCATCTTTACAGATAATATTAGCGTGTGGCTTGTAATACTTTTAAATATTTTCTCCGGCATAATCAATGGTTTTGATTTACCGGCAAGACAATCTTTCATGGTAGAGATCGTTGAAAAAAGAGAAGACCTGAGTAATGCCATTGCATTAAACTCCTCAGTCTTTAATGGAGCAAGATTAATTGGGCCTTCAATAGCAGGAATATTAATTGCAACAGCAGGTGAGGGAATGTGCTTTCTGATTAATGGCGTCAGCTATATTGCTGTTATAATTGCTCTTCTCACTATGAAAATTAAACCAATTATTGAACAGGGGAAATCTCATATCCTTAAAGATTTGAAAGAGGGTTTTAATTATACTTTTGGTTTTATTCCGATCCGTGCGATTATTCTTTTGCTTGCATTGATAAGTCTTGTTGGCATGCCTTATACAGTCTTGATGCCAGTATTTGCAAAAGAAGTATTGCACGGTGGTCCTCATACTTTAGGTTTTTTAATGGGAGCTGTCGGAATAGGCGCTCTTTGCGGTGCAATTTACCTGGCTTCAAGAAAATCTGTCTTAGGGCTTGGAAAAGTTATTGTCTTTGCTGCATCAACATTTGGAATTGGATTAATATTATTTTCATTATCAACTACCCTTGTTTTATCCCTGATGATGTTATTTATTACAGGTGCTTCAATGATGATCCAGATGGCATCGAGTAATACGATTCTGCAAACAATTGTTGAAGATAAAATGCGCGGAAGGGTAATGAGCTTTTATACAATGGCTTTCATGGGTATGGCTCCGTTTGGAAGTTTAATTGCCGGAAGCTTTGCAAGTAAAATCGGTGCACCAAATACTTTAATTCTTGGTGGACTTTGCTGTATTGCTGGAGCCTTAATTTTTGCCAGCCAGTTACCTTTACTTAAAAAGCTTATTCATCCCATTTATCAAAAGATGGGAATTATTCCTGAAATTGCTCAGGGAATCCAAACTGCATCTAACTTAAGAGTTCCACCAAGATAGAATCATTTAAGCAGCAGCATCTCTTTTGTTTTAACGAAAACTTTTTCTGAACCTGTTCCAGTATTACCTGCAGTTAATTTATAGAAATAATATCCACTGCTTAGTTTACCGGCATTAAAAACAATTTCATAAGTCCCTGCCGGCTGAAAAGTATTTATGAGTGATTCAATCTCCTGCCCGAAAACATCAAACACAGATAACTTAACATTACCATTTGAAGGCAAAGTATATTTTATTATTGTTGAAGGATTAAACGGGTTAGGATAATTTTGTTCAAGATTAAATCCGGATGGATCTGTTTCAGAATCCTTTACGCCTGTTGGTGCATTAATCCCTATTGTAAAAGTTCCGTCATATCCACCTGTAGATGAATTCGGAGTTGCATCCATAACCAAATATTCCGGAAGTGCAGTACCGAAAATATTATCCTCTTCATTAGTAGTAGGATTTGTACCGCGTCCTGAATACAATGGTGTTGCATAAACAGTATCATTTATACTATTCGGAAAAGCAAATTGAGATGTAACATAAGTAGAAGAATCCAAACGTACTTTAAAATGAATATGTGTTGCTCTTCCCGGATACCATCCCGGATAACTTGTTATAAAAGAACATTGTCCGTTTGCATCTGTTACCTGCATGCCTCTTAAAAAGTCCTGACCAACTGTACTAACTCCGCCTAACTGCCCTGTATAGCCTGAATAAATTCCATC
The DNA here is from genome assembly GCA_964400245.1 of uncultured Ignavibacteriaceae bacterium. Taxonomy (GTDB): domain Bacteria; phylum Bacteroidota; class Ignavibacteria; order Ignavibacteriales; family Ignavibacteriaceae; genus RBG-16-34-14. Next base: position 746 of record CAYNUV010000044.1, on the reverse strand, counting down.
TTTATCACAATGCCAGATATCAACTAAAACATTGGGAACCGGATTGCAGTCTGCATCTATCACTGTGAATGTCATGTTAAAATGTAAACCATCATGAAGTTCCCCCGTATCAAAATCGGTTCTTATATCCTGTCTTATCAAATTAGCATTGAAGTAAAAAGGTCCGGCAGTTTTATCAGGCGTCAGCCAGCAGCCTGCGGATTTCATAATTCCTTTTTTACTCATCGTAGTGATGCTGCTTAATGCCTTTGAAGGGATAATGGAACCAAACACGATTAGTCCCAGGCTTTTTAAAAGATTTCTTCTCTTCATAATTATCTCATAGCTTATTGGTAATGGTAAGATAAAAGATAAGTAAGGATGGTTTAAGAATCTACTGAAAATAAATTTACTTTTTGCAAATAAAGAAAAAAGCACAAAAGAAAAATATTTTGCTAGTTAACATCAAAATCCTTTAAGAGCATATATACCCAGGCACCCTGGATTTGTACAATGCCAATTCCCTTAGCAAAGAAATATGAAATTTCATCATCAACTGCTCCGGGGATATCAAAATAAAATCCTATACAATTTTTAAATTTTCCTGCTTCAGTAGTTATTTCCAGATTAGTTTTTACCAGCACATCATATTCTCCCATATCATATTTTTGATTATTCTTTTTATTAAAATCAAACCATTTTTGGTCAACACCTTCCGTTCGGATCCAGACTATATTTCCATCAATATGGAGAGTGTCTTTAAAAAC